>NZ_JAJCXD010000011.1:0-153584 GCF_021056305.1 Actinokineospora sp. PR83 | reverse complement strand
CAGGCCCGGGGCGGGTGGGGCCGGGGGTGGCGGGGGTGAAGTGGGGGGTGGGGGCGGTGGTGGGGTGGTGGGGGGTGCCGGGCGGGGGACGCACTCGGAGGCGTCGGCGGAGTCCGCCGGGGGGAGGACGAGGGTTTCGGTGGGGCTGCCGCCGGGGGTCAGGGGGAGGCGGTAGACGCGGGAGCGGCCGTTGGTCTTGTTGGAGATCGGGTAGAGGGCGCCGTCGGGGGCGAGGACCACTGAGCCGTAGGAGGTGCTGACCGGGAGGGGGTTCTGGCCGGTCTGGGTGACCTTGCCGGTGGCCGGGTCGATCCGGACCGCGCGGCCGTGGCCGGGGAACAGGACCGGGGTGGACACGCCGTAGAGGCGTCCGTCCGCCGGGCGGTGGGCGAGGTCGTCGACGGTGATGCCGGGCAGGGACAGGTGGACCCGGCCGTCGACCACGGCGTCGGCGAGGCGGATGGAGAGCAGGGTGGTGCCCGCGATGGCGTGGAAGTGGCCGTTGGCGACCGCGCCTCCCCGGATGCCGAAGCCGCCGTGGGCGGTGTCGC
Organism: Actinokineospora sp. PR83; assembly: GCF_021056305.1. Taxonomy (NCBI): domain Bacteria; kingdom Bacillati; phylum Actinomycetota; class Actinomycetes; order Pseudonocardiales; family Pseudonocardiaceae; genus Actinokineospora; species Actinokineospora sp. PR83. Next base: position 153,033 of record NZ_JAJCXD010000011.1, on the reverse strand, counting down.
GCAGGGGCGTGGTCGAGAGCACCTTGCCCGTGGTGTCCATGGTGACCAGGCGGGCGGTCGGGTGGAAGCCCTCATCGGTGAGGGCGTAGATGCGGCCGTTCGCGTAGCCGAGGGCCGCGGCCCGGAACTCCAGGGTGCGCAGCCGGGTCACCGTGCCCGCGGCCAGGTCGATCGAGCTGAGGGTGGACAGGCCGTGGCCGCTGCTGGTGACCCGGAAGAAGGTGCAGTCGGCCGGGGCGGGCGGGCCCGCGGTCAGCAGGACCGGGTCCGGGTCGGCGGTGAGCAGCGCCGTGCCCGCCAGCACCGCGGACGCGGCGATGGCGGACAGGACGGCCTGGGGGCGCCTCATCGCAGGCGGGCCAGCACGGCTTCGAAGGCCGCCGGTTCCACCTTCGCCGCGCCCGCGAACGGGTTCTGCAACTGGTAGGTGGCGAACAGCAGCAGCGACAGCAGACCGGCCAGGATGCCGACGATGATGATGTGGACCAGCGGTTGCGGTCCGCCGAACAGCAGTGCCAGCGAGATCGTCATGACGCTGCCGAGCACCAGGGCGAACCACACCACGTCGGTGACGCCGTCGCCGCCGGCGGTGTTGAGCCGCTGCTGGCGGGCCTCGTAGGCCTCCCACAGCTTGTCGGAGGCGAGGTTCTTCTGGTCGTTCTGGAAGTCGTCGCCGGTCTGGGCCTCGCGGATCGCGGCGCGCAGCTCGTCCAGCAGTTCCCAGCCCTTGTCGCCGACCTCGCCGTTGCCGGTGGCCATCATCGGCCACTCGACGTCGGCGACCTCCTGGGCGTACCGGGCGGCCAGGTCGCGGACCTCGGTCCGGGTGGGCTCGGGCAGCGCGTCGGCGGCCCAGGACGCGGCGACGACGCTGTCGGCCTCGCGGTAGGAGCCCTCCTCGGCGGCGGTGGTGCCGTCGAACAGCGAGATCAGCACGAACGCCAGCAGGACCGCGTGCAGCCCGCCGACGATGGTGAACACCTGCCCGGCCGACTCGTTGTTCTCGACCGTGCCCTCGGTCTCGCCGACGTGGCGCAGGAAGTAGGCGATCGCGGCGGCGACCGCCGCGGCGCCCAGGACCCAGAGCATCCCCTGGAAGTAGACGTTCATGCGTGTTCCCTTTCCCGGCCCGCCGCCCGGGGGCGGCCGACGGCCGGTGGAGGCAGAGGTGCCTGCCGTTCTCGGAGGAGCTGTCCCGCTGCGCGGTGGGCCGGTGTCGCCGGTCGCGCGCCGGTCCGGTGCGCGCTGCGGGGGAGCCGGGGCGCGCCTGCGCGGGGAGGCGCGTCCCGCCCGGGAGTGGGGTGTCCGCTCCGCCCGCGGCCGGGGCGCCGGGTGTGCGGGGCCTCGGGGTGACCGGGATCGCGGTTCGCCACGCCGGGGAGCAGGAGGACCCTACCGCCCCCGGTGCTCCCGGCCCCGCCGGTGTCCCGCGCGCGAGCCGCCGACCGGGTGCCCGCCCCGGCCGCGGTCGGCCGCCGGGTCCCCTGGGGCGCAGGCGAAGGATCTTCGCCTCGACGCGTCCGCCCGCCTGCCCGGAGCGCGGACCGGCCGCCCGCGGGCGGTGCCGGGTGGGGCCGGTCGACCGTGTGCGGGAGCGGCAGCGGGACCACGTCGTCCAAGTGCCCGGTCTCCTGTTCCTCGCTGTCGCCGTCAGCACCGGCGGGGTGTCGCGGGTGCTCTTCCGGAGGCGGCGCGCGGCGCGCGCGGGTGCGAGCGTTCCAACTCTGGCCGAGGGAGGGGGCACCTGGCGAGGTGTTCGTGATCGAAGTACTCGATCGGATTACCCGCGACCGTGGTCGGGTCACGGTCGCGGACCCCGGGGCCGGGGTCGGGGCGACCGGGCGCGGGGGTGGTCGAGCGGCGACCGACTGTCCACTTAGGACCTTCCATCCGACGCCCCGCCATCGCCGCGCGCCCCGCTCCCCGGGCGCGGAAACCGCCCCGGCGAGGGTGACCGAACTCATGGCGACCCCTCCGCGCCGGGCGCGGCGCACACCTGGCAGCATGCGCCCTCGCAGGCCGGAACGCGCCCAGACCTGCGCGACGACCGCGCGTGGACCCGACGCGGCGGATCGCCGAGAAGACCGACTGGGCCATTCGCGCGGATCGAACACCCATTCGGCGCAGTGGCGTTGCGCCGAAGTGACCAGCGGTGACCGGCGCACCGGCCGCAGTGGGTCCACAGTGGATTCCCCACCCGCGGGCGGGGGTGCTGGACTGCGGATATGGTCGTCCGGTCGTCGAGTCGGAGCAGAGGAGTTGGCATGGCTGAGCTGCTGCTGGGGCCGCTGCTGCGGCACGTGGACGACCGGTCGGCCACGGTGTGGGTGGAGACCGACGCCGCGTGCGCGGTCGACGTCGCGGGCCGGGAGACCCCCACCTTCCGGGTCGCGGGCCGCCACTACGCGCTGGTCGTGCTCACCGACCTGGAACCGGCGACGTCGCTGGAGTACCAGGTGCGCCTCGACGGGGAGGTGCGCTGGCCGCTGCCCGGCTCCGACCTGCCGCCCAGCCGCATCCGCACGCTGCCCGTCGGCGGCGACCACGACTTCCTGATGCTCTTCGGGTCCTGCCGCAAGCCCGAGAGCGAGGACCCGGCGGAGAACAAGAAGTGGGGCACCGACGCGCTCGCCGCCTACGCGGTGCGGATGAGCACCCAGGACGAGCGGGACTGGCCGGACTCCATGGTCATGCTCGGTGACCAGGTGTACGCCGACGAGACCAGCAAGGCGACCCAGGAGTGGATCTCCACCCGCCGGTCGCTGGACGAGCCGCCCGGGGTGGAGGTGGCGAACTTCGAGGAGTACGTCCGGCTCTACCACGAGTCCTGGTCGACCCCGCTGATCCGCTGGCTGCTGTCCACCGTCCCCACCTCCATGGTCTTCGACGACCACGACGTGCGCGACGACTGGAACACCTCCCAGGACTGGCGCGACGCCATCGAGGCCACCTCCTGGTGGGCCGAGCGCGAGCAGGGCGCGCTCGTCACGTACTGGATCTACCAGCACATCGGCAACCTGTCGCCGGAGGAGCTGGCCGAGGACAAGACCTTCGCCGCGGTGCTGGCCGAGGGCCGCTCCGGTGACGCCGAGGGCGTGCTGCGCGCGTTCGCCGAGGCCGCCGCCCAGGAGGTCAACGGGCGCAAGGGCACCCGCTGGAGCTACCGCCGCGACTTCGGCAACGTGCGGCTGCTGGTCATCGACACCCGCTCCGGGCGCATCCTCAAGGACGGGCACCGCTCCATGGTCGGCGACGGCGAGTTCGAGTGGATCGAGGAGAACGCCGAGGGCGACTACGACCACCTGCTCATCGGCTCCTCGCTGCCGTGGCTGATGCCGCACGTGGTCAGCCACGCCCAGTCGATGAACGAGGTCTCCGCCCGGCGCACCGACTGGCGCGGGCGGCTGGCGGAGAAGCTGCGCCAGGGCGCCGACCTGGAGCACTGGCCGTCCTTCCGCGGCTCCTACGACCGGCTGACCCGGCTCATCCGCCGCATCGCCGAGGGCAGCGCGGCGTCGGTGTGCGTGCTCTCCGGCGACGTGCACCACGTCTACGCCGCCGAGGCCACCTTCGACCGGGAGGTCAACGCCAGGGTGTGGCAGCTGACCTGCTCGCCGCTGCACAACAGCATCGAGGGGTACATGCGGCCGCTGTTCAAGCTGGCCTGGTGGCGGCCATTGGCCAACGGGCTGCGCCGGTGGATGTACCGCTCCGACGAGATCGAACCGCTGCCGGTGGACTGGACGAAGGCGGCGGGCCCGTACTTCGGCAACGCGGTGGCCACCCTGCGGGTGCGCGGGCGCCGCGCGGACATGGTCATCGAGCAGGCGGGCACCGGCGCGGACGGCCCGTACCTGCGGCCACGGGCGCCCATCGCCCTCGTCGACTGACGGGGCTTCTAGACTCCGGTACGTGGAATACCAGCTCACCGCCGACGTCGCCCCCGCCCCGGACCTCCCCGGTCTCGACCCGCTGCAGCAGCACGGCGTCGCCGCCCTGCTCGACGAGCAGCTCGACCTGCTCGCCGGGATCGAGGGGCCGGACGGGCTGGAGGTGGAGCCGCTCGACCACCGGGTCGCGGTGCACCCGCACGGGGCGGTCATCACCTGGCTGCTGGACGCCCCCGCCCTGGCCTTCGCCGAGGAGGCGGCCCGGCACGTGCTGACCGAGCTGCTGGCCCAGACCGACCTGCTGGAGGGCTGGACGGTGGGCCGGTGCGAGGTCATCGCCACCGACGACGACCTGGCGGCCGCGCTCGGCGACGTCGAGGTGGCCGAGGACTCCGACGACGAGGACGAGGAGCTGTCCGAGGAGGAGGTCGCCGCCCTGCGCGACGAGCTGGAGGCGTCCTCGGCGCAGCTGCGCGCGGTGGGCCCGGAGGCGTTCGGGCACGTCGCGGACGACCCGTCCTGCGCGGTGTCGGCGCAGGCCGCCCGGCTGGTCGCCGGGGCCATGGTGCAGGGCATGGAGGTCCTCACCGACGAGCTGTTCGCCGACGTGCAGGAGCTGGAGGACGCGGAGGCCTCGGCCAGCGAGGTGGAGGCGCTCAGCGTGCTCGACCAGCTCCCCCAGCGCTACGCCGACCACTACGGCGCCCTGTTCGCCAAGCAGTTCCTGGTGATCACCGCGATCCTGGGCCACCGGCTGACCCAGCCGGGTTGGACCGCGCCGCTGTGCACGGCCGAGGCGCTGGCGCTGCACGTGCTCAAGACCGAGGCGGCGGTGCAGCTCGAGCTGGCCGGGCTGATCGACGAGCTGCCGATGAAGGAGATCATGGCCGCGTTCGACGAGCACGTGCTCGGCGGCGTGGAGCACGAGCGCCTCTACGACCAGGCCGAGGGCGCGGACGCCGACGAGGACGACATCGACCTGCTCGGCACCCCCGGGCTGGACTTCGACGAGTGGTTCCTGCCGCGCGGCGGGGACGCCCCGGTGCACCCGTACCTCGCGGTGGAAACCGCCGCCGGGGTGACAGCGGAGTGACCTGAGCTACGGATCCCACGCTGCGGAACACCGTTGACCAGGCATTAGTCCCCTGGTCGACTGTCTGACGTGCCCCCTACCGTGATCAACGGCAAGCGATGTCCGAGCTGAGCGACCCCGTTCGCCCGCTCCCGCCGCACCCGCTGCCCGACTCACACCACTAGGGGTACAACCATGGTTGCCGCACTCTCCGACCACCGATCCAGCGCCACCCGCCCGGCCCGGCTCACCCTGACCGTGCACCTCACCGCCGCCGCGGCGGCGGTGCCCGCGCTGGCGGGGGAACTGGCGGACGCCCTGCACGCGCTCGGCAGGCACGACGGGGTGACCGCCGCGGTCACCGTCGACGAGACGCCCCCGCTGGGGGTGGTGGTGCCGCTGCCGCGGGGCGCGCGGGCCCCGCTGCGGGTGCTGACCGGTTCGCGCCGGGTGCTCTGGCACGAACGCGAGGTGGAACTGACCAGGTTGGAATTCGACCTCCTGGCCTACCTGGCCGGGCACCCGAACCGGGTGCACCGCAGGCAGGCGCTGATGAGCGCGGTGTGGGGCACCTCCTACGTCAGCGAGCGCACCGTGGACGTGCACATCCGCAGGCTGCGCAGCAAGATCGACCCCACGGTGCCGCTGGTGCGCACCGTGCGCGGTGTCGGTTACCAGTTCGGCGACCGCGACTTGGTCTCGCTGGAGGCCTGACCACCCCGGATCAGCGCGGCGCGACGGCGGGTTGAGCAGCGAGCCTGCCGCGCGGCTCCGCGTTCGCGGAGGTCGTGGACGGGCGAGACGGCGCCAGGCCGGCGATCGTCCACTGTGCACAGCAAGGCCCCCGGAGAGCGCGGCGTCGGCGCCTGCCGGGAACTCCTCGTGATCACCCACCCCGCCGGTCTCGGCGGCGGACCAGGTGCGCACCGATCCGGGCGGAACCCCGTGGGCGAGCGGGATGACGGCGTCCGGGGCGCCGGGGTGCGGCAAACGGCCCAACGTGGTCCCTTTCCCGTTTCAGGTTCGGCCCGGGTGGTACGTCACCGGTCAACGAGGAGAAAATCCTTGCACCGAAAGGAGAACCACATGTCGACAGGCGCGATCATCGGCATCGTCGTCGCGGCCGTCGTCATCATCGCGTTGGTGGCAGTGGTCGTCCGGATGCAATCCCGGCGCAAGCACCTGCGCGAGCGGTTCGGTCCCGAGTACGACCGGACGATCGCCGAGCACCCGCGCAAGGACGCCGAGCGCGAACTGCTGGAGCGGGAGAAGGAACACGCCAAGCTGGACATCCGGCCGCTGGAGCCGCAGGCGCGCGATCGCTACGCCGCGCAGTGGCGGAGCGTGCAGGAGCAGTTCGTCGACCGCCCCGCCCCCGCGGTGCAGGAGGCCGACCGGCTGGTCACCGTCGTGATGGCCGAGCGCGGCTACCCGACCGACGGTTCGCACGAGGACCGCGTGCGCAGGCTGTCCGTGGAGCACGCGTCCACCATGGAGCACTACCGCGCCGCGCACCAGGTGCGCGGCAAGGAGAACGCCTCCACCGAGGAGCTGCGCGAGGCGATGGTGCACTACCGCGACCTGTTCACCGACCTGCTGGGCGGCGACGGGCACCGCGGCGGCAACGACGGGCACGCGGTGGACGGCGACGCGCCGCACCGCCCGACCGCCAAGCGCTGAGCACCGCTCCCCCCGATCCCCCGAACCGGAGGCACCCCCATGCGCAACAGCACCACTCCCGACGACGATCGACTGCACACCGAGGACCTGGTGTCCGACTCCAGCCCGGCGAAGTCCACAGTGGACGAGAAGGCCGACGGCGCGCACGCCGCCGACCACCCGGCCGACGGGCACCGCGGCGACGACCGGAACCCGGATCGCCACGGCGCCGCGGCCCGCCCGGACCACGCGGTCGGCGACGACCGCGGCCAGGGCGGGTTCACCACCGTCGACGGCACCGACCCGCACCCCACCGACCGCCAGAGCGGCCAAAGCGGGCAGAGCGTGTGGGACGGCGCCCCGGCTCACGACGCCGGTCCCTCGGTGGACCAGATCCGCCCGCACGGGTACGCCGAGGCCGCCGCCACCGAGCAGGTCCCGGCGCAGGGCGGGCAGCGCGAGCGCGGCACCCCCGCCGCGGGCGACGCCGAGGAGCCCGGCGCGGAACTGTTCGCCACCGCCGAGGTGGAGCGCTTCCGGGGCGAGTGGTCGAAGGTCCAGGCGAACTTCGTCGACGACCCGCGCGCGGCCGTCCGCGACGCCGACCACCTGGTGGCCGAGGTCATGCAGAACCTGGCCAAGACCTTCGCCGAGCACAAGCGCGACCTCGAGGGCCAGTGGCAGGGCGGCGACGACAGCGAGGCCCACACCGAGGACCTGCGCCAGGCCCTGCGCCGCTACCGCTCCTTCTTCAACCAGCTGCTGCACACCTGATCCACCGTCCCGGTCCCGGAAACCACCGGAGCCCGGACGCCGTGCGATCAGCCGAACCCCGCGCCGCCACCCCGGCGCGGGGTTCGGTGCGCGCGGGGCGGGAGAATACGGCGGTGACCGCGTACACGATGTTCGACACGCCGCTGGGCTGGTGCGCGCTGGCCTGGAACGACCGCGGCCTGGTGGCCGTGGAGCTGCCCGGCGGCGACCGGGCGGGCACCGAGGCGCACCTGCGCGGGCGGATCGCCGACCCGGTGCCCACCGAACCCGGGGCGCCGGTGGCCGACGCGGTCCGCCGGATCGTCGGGCTGCTCGGGGGCGAGCGCGACGACCTGCGCGACATCCCGGTCGACCCGACCGGCATCCCCGAGTTCCACCGCCGCGCCTACGAGTTCACCCGCACCGTTCCCCCCGGCGAGACCACGACCTACGGCGAGGTCGCCAGGGCGATCGGGGCGCCCGGGTCCGCGCAGGCGGTGGGGCAGGCCATGGGCGCCAACCCGTACCCGGTCGTCGTGCCGTGCCACCGGGTGCTGGGCGCGGGCGGCAAGGTCGGCGGGTTCTCCGCGGGCGCCGGTGCCGCCACCAAGCTGCGGATGCTGGGGATCGAGGGCGCCGCCCCGGGTGGTCAGCCCTCGCTGTTCGACTGACCCGGTGCCGCGTACTCCACCACGCCGTCCACAGTGGACGACGTGAGCGCGCCGCGGACGACGAGCACGTCCAGGTGCGCCGCGGTCTCCCCGACGGCCAGCACCTGGTTGAACAGGTCGAGGGTGTCGAAGGCGCGCTCGCGCCGGGTCCAGCCCAGGCGGCGGGCGGCCTCGAACGCGGTGCCCGCGCCGTCGCGGACGGCCTCGGCGGTGCGCGCCAGCCGCTGCTCGTGGTGCTCCAGCAGCTCGTCCACCCTGGCGTGCACGCTGGGGGCCACCGGGCCGTGCGCGGGCAGCAGCCGCATGTCCGGGTGGGTGCGCATCAGCCGCAGCGAGTCCAAGTAGTCACCCAGCGGCAGCCGGGCCCTGGCGGGCTCGAAGCCGATCGACGGGGTGATGTGCGGCAGCACGTGGTCCCCGGCGAACAGCAGCCCGGCCGCCGCGTCGACGAACACGACGTGCCCGCGGGTGTGGCCGGGGGTCGGCACGGCGGTGAGGGTGCGGTCGCCGAGGACGATGTCCTGGGTCCCGGAGAGCCACTCGTCGGGCAGCTCGTAGCTGGGGCGGCCGGGGTCGCGGGCACCCAGCATCGCCCGCAGCTTCGCCTGGAGGGCGGTCGCGCCCCACGCGCGCAGGTCGGTCACCTGGCGCTCGGCGTCACCCGCGAGGACCACGTCGAGGTTGGGCTGCTCACCGATGCCCAGGGCGATCCGGGTGCCGAACATCCGGCGCAGCTCCACGGCCATCGTGTAGTGGTCGCGGTGCATGTGGGTGACCAGGAACCGCGACACCGAGCCGAAGTCGTGGTCCAGGGAGTTCAGCGCGGACTCCAGCAGGTCGCGCGCCTCCCGCAACCCCCAACCGGAGTCGATCAGCACCACCCCGTCGGCGGTCTCGACGCTGTAGACGTTGACCGCGTGCAGGCCGTCACCGGGCAGTGGCAGCGGGATGCGGTGCACGCCCGGGGCCACCTCGAACGCCCCGGGTTCCGCCCACGGTCCCGAGCCTGCCGCCATCGTCGCCTCCGCTGGAGTTGGTTGCTCAACGCAACCTACCAAGTCAGACGGCGATGGCGATCGCGGCGACCACGAACCCGCCCTCGGCCAGCCACCGGCCCTGGAACCCGCGCAACATCTCCCCCTTGACCTGGGGGCCGTCGACGAGCAACTCGGCGGTGAAGGTGCCAGCCGGGTCGAACCGCAACCGCGCGTCGGAGAACCCCAGCCACTCCCTGGCCAGCGGGAACCACGCCTTGTAGACGCTCTCCTTGGCCGCGAACAGCAGCTTGTCCCAGTGCACACCGGGGTGCGCGGCGGCCAACTCGGCCAGGTGCACCCGCTCGTCGGCGAGGGTCACCGCGTTCTCCACGCCCTCGGGCAGCGGCACGTGCGGCTCGGCGTCGATGCCCACGGTGACGATCTCGCGCGCCTCGGCCAGCACCGCGGCCCGGTACCCGGCGCAGTGGGTCATGCTGCCCACCACACCGTCCGGCCACCCCGGGGCACCGCGCTCACCGGGGATGATCGCCGCGGGCGGGCGGCCCAACCGGGCCAGCGCCTGCCGGGCGCAGTGCCGGACGGTGGTGAACTCGCGCCTGCGCTTGTCGACGGACTTGGCCACGCACGGCTCCTCCTCGGGCAGGAGCACGGCCTCCGGCGGGTCGTCGTACGCCTCCACCGCGACGACGGCGGCGGGCAGGATCTTCTCGATCATGGGGTCACCACGGGGAGCACCCTAGCCGGGGCACCCCCCGCGGCGGGAGGGGCGTGGACCCGGATCACGTCCGGCCCACGCCCCCGGGACCAGCCCGGGAAGCCGCCCGGCCACCCACGAACCGCCGCCCGGCTGAGCAGACGCCGGGTGGTGGATGCGCTTCCCCTGCCGACCACCCGCGCAACCGCAGGCCCGGCTATGAAACTGCCCAGGTAGGTAGATGCGCTCGACGGGTGAGCACCCCGAAACCGGCGGCCCGGCGAGCGAATGTCCGGGTGGGTGGATGCGCTTGGCGGTGACCACCCTCGCAACCGGCGGCCCGCCTACCCAACTGCCCGGGTGGGTGGATGTGTTTGGCCGGGGGTGGCGATCATGTGCAAGCCTGCCTGGGCGGTGGGGCATCCCTTCAGCCCCACCCTGTCACGCTGGGCCGCATGATCGCCGTAGGGGCCCCGGCCAAGCACATCCACCCAGCCGGGCACCCCAGCCAGGCACCCCAGCCACAAGACCGCGCACCACCGGCACAATCCAGGCTCGTGCCGGACGCGGCCCGGCGACTACCCGCGGCGGGCCACCACGTAGTTCATCGGCAGGTCGAGCGGGGTGCCGTCGGGCAGGCGGTCGGTGCCGTGCAGCGTCGTGGCGCCGCCGGTCACGATTTCCAGGCCCGCGCCGCCGAGCACGGCCTCCAGCTTGCCGTCCAGCCAGGCGGCGGGGGTCAGGTTGTGCTTGAACACCATCCGCATCTTCGGCACCGCGTCCGGCGCCTTCGCCACGGCGGACTGGATGGTCTGCCCGGCCGCCGGGGACAGCTCGACGGCGAACAGGTGACCGGTCTCGCCCAGCAGGACCGCCAGCGAGGCCGCGGCGTCGGGGCGGCGCTCGTCGGGCATCTGGTGCAGCACGCCGCGCATGTAGACGTTCACGTCGCCCAGCTCGGCGTGCAGCGCCTCGGCGGCGGCGGTGTCGGCGAGGTCGAAGGTGCGGAACTCCACCGGGCTGTCGGCCTGCAACTGCCGGGCGTGCTCGATGGCGGCCGGGGCGAAGTCGAGCCCCAGCACCCGGGGGAACACCTGGGCCAGGGCGGCGGACTGGGTGCCGTTGCCGCAGCCGATGTCGAGGACGGGCAGCCCCTCGGCGAAGTGCGGCTGGAACCACGGCAACTGCGCGGTGGCTGTCTCCTCCCCCGCGCTGTCCCACACGGCGCCGCCGCTCACCTTGGGCAGCTCCGCCCAGAAGCCCTGCCAGTTGGAGTTCACCGTTTGGCTCATATTTCCTCCACCGAATACACCATCTGAAGGTGTTGGTTTACGGCCCACGGTGAACGGAGACAAGTTTTTGATCTCTTATTGGGCTGGGCGAGTGAACTTTCATAACACTATGATGACGCGAATGGAGTGACGTCGTCACACAGAGTCAACTGGTCTCGCCCAGCTCGACGGGGACGACGGTGTGGTCCGCGGTCTTCGGCTGCTCCCGCACCATGACCCCCTGCAGGATCATCCGCTCCTTGTTGGAGAACTTCGGGTGGCAGGTGGTCAGCGTGATCAGCTTCAGCCGCTGGTCCTTGGCCAGCGTGGAGTCGACCTTGCCCGGCACCGGGGCCACGACCTCGCTCTGCTGCGGGGTCACGATCTGCCTGCCGGTCGCCTTCGCGTACTCGCCGCCGAGCGGCTCCACCTTCGACCCGCCGTCCTTGCCCGCGCACTTCGGGTCCGCCGCCTTGGACTCCGCCCAGGTCCGCGCGTCGGCGTCGGTGGGCAACATCCGGTAGACGAACCAACTGGTCTGCGTCTCCACCACGATGGCGTCACAGGCCTGGAGCAGGTCGAGGTCGTTGAACGGCGCCCCCTTGCCCACCCGGTGCCCCGCCACGGCGAAGTTCCCCCGCTGCCCGGGCAGCGCGGAGTTCTTGTAGTGCCCCGGCCCGATCTCCAGGTCGGCGTCGGTGGTCCCCTCCACGACGGTGAACTTGTAGTCCTCGCCGAGCGCGGGGATGTAGAGCTTCGCCATCCCCTCCCCCTCGGCGAACTCGAAGCGCTGCTGCCGCTGCGGGTCGTCGCCGGGGGCGTTCCACTGCTCGTCCAGGGCGGAGGTCACGTCGTCCTGCTTGCCCGCGGAGATCAGGTCGGTGATCCACACCTCGTAGACCACGAACAGCAGCACGACCACGCCGAGGGTGACCATGACCTCGCCCGCCGCCGTGATCGCCTTGGCGACCCGGCTCGTCCTGGGCGCGGGCGCGGTGTCCTCGTCCTCGTCGTACTCGTCGTCGTAGTGGTCGTCGTCGTAGTGGTCGTCCTCGTCGTGGTCGTCCTCGTAGCGGTCGTCAGCCCGGTCGACCGGGTCGTCGTCGGTCTCCGGTTCCGGGACGGGGGCAAAAGCAGTGGCAGCGGGTGCGGCGGCGATGCGCTCGGTCGGCCTGTCGAGGTCCGGCCGGATCCGCGGGATGACCTCGGTGGCCGGGGCCAGGACCTCGGTCGGGGCGTCGACCGGTGCCCCGCGCCGCGGCGGGGTGGTCCCGGCGGGGGCGCCCGGGTCGAGCAGGTCACCGTCGGGCCGGTTGATGTCGGTGGGCAGGTCGAACGCCTCGGGCTCGGCCCGCCTGCGCCTGCCACCGGGCCGCACGGGGGGAGGCGGCGGGACGTCACCGTCCGGCCTGCGCCTGCGCCCCCCGGAGTTCGGCGGCACCGCCTCGGCGTCCGGTCGCCGTTCGTCGGGCGGGATGGGGTGACCGTTGGTCGGCTGGGGTGTCCCGTTCGGCACGGGGCGGCCGTCGGTGGGCGCGGGGGCGCCTGCCCGCCGCCCGCCGTACTGGACCTCCGAGGGCACCGGACGGCTCGCGGTCGCGCCCGGGTGCCCCTCGGAACCACCGGAACGCGGCCCGCCCCGCGCCTGCGAGGGATCAGGCCCTGCGGCGGAGCGGTGTCCATCGGAGCGCGCGGGTGCGCCGGAACGCGGCGGCACGGGATGCCCGTTGGGCCGCGCGGATGCGCCAGTGCGCTGCTCGACCTCCCGGCCCTGCGGGGAATCGAACCCTGCCGCCGGGCGCGGCGGCGCCGGGTGACCGTTGGAGCGCGCAGGCGCATCGGGGCGCTGCTCCTGTTCCCAGGCCCCCGGCGGAGCGGAGTGGCCATTGGCCTGCGGCGGGGCTGCCGGGCGGCCACCGGGTGGGTCGGCGGGGTGCTCGCCCTGCCGTCCACCTGAGAATGGTTGCCCCTGGGGCGGACGCGGAGCGGCTCGCGGAGGCACGGAGGACCCGTCGGCCGGGTTGAGGGAGCCGGAGCGCTGCTCCGCGTCCCAGCCGCCTGGGGAGTCGGGGCGCGGCGGCAGGGGGTGTCCGTTGGTCGGTGCGGAGGCAGCGGGACGCGGATCGCCCTCGTACCCGTTCTGCGGAGCCGGACGGCCACCAGCCGGGCGTCCCGCCACCGCGTGCCCATCGGCCTGCGCCGGGGCGGCGGGGCGCGACCTGCCCTGGTGCACGTCCTGCGGAAGCGGACGACCGCCGGATGCTTGCCCGGCACCGCCCGCAACCGCGCGGGCACCGGTCGACGCGGGGCCGTCGAAGCGCGGACCGGTCCCGCGCTCGTCCGGTGAAAGCGGGCGAGCGTCGACCCGGTGCCCGGCGCCCCGGGGCGGCGCGGCGTGACCGTTGGTCGACGCGGGCGCGCTGGGGCGCGGGTCGTCCTCCCACCTGTCCTGCGGCGCAGCCGGACGACCAGCACCCGCGGGCCCGGCGCCCCGCGGCGGTACCGGGTGGCCGTTGGTCGGAGCGCCCTGCCAACCGTTCTGCGGGTGGCCGCCGGAGGCGTGTCCGGTGCCTGGGGGTGGCTGGGGGGCTTGGTGTGGGGGGAGGGGGTGGCCGTTGGTCGGCTCGGGGAGGGCGGGGCGGTGTCGAGGCCCGCGCGTGTTCGGGGCGGGGTGGCCGTTCGCGGCCTGGGGGGTGGGGGCCGCGGGGTGCGAGTGGGGGGAACCGCCGTTCGGGTGGTTGCCGGGACCGGGGGCACCGGGGGGCTGGCGGTGGGGCGGTGGCGGGGTGTCCACGCGGGCGCCTCGACCACCGTATTCGCTGGTCGACGGGTGGGGGGCGGGGGGCGCCGGGCGGGTCGGGGGTGGCCCGGGCGGCGGGGGGCGTCGGTCGTCCTGTGCCACTTGCCCACCCCCTGTCGTCGGTTCACTGCGGCGGATTCACCCTAAGACGATAGGTCACCGGGCCGTTCGGGTGGTGTGAACCGGGTGCAGCACACACCGCGACGGCGGGTGGGGGCTTCAGGAGAGGAAGCCCCGCAGCAGGGAGGCGGTGCCCGCGAGGTGTTCGGCCATGGCGGCGCGGGCGGCGGGCGGGTCGCCGTCGAGGATGGCGGTGACGATCAGCGCGTGCTGGTGGTCGGAGTGGGTGATGTTGGGCGGGATGAGGGGGATCGCGTCCAGGAGGGCGTTGAGCCGGGTGCGGACGTCGGCGACGGCGCCGGTGAGGGACGGGGCCGCCGCGGCTTCGGCGATGGCCAGGTGCAGGCGGGAGTCGTGGCGGCGGTAGTCCACCGGGGCCGCACCGGTGCAGTCGTCGAGGCGGGCGCGCAGGTGCCTGCGCAGCCGCGGGGGCAGGGCGCGGGAGGCGGCGACCTCGGCGGCACCGGGCTCCAGCACCGCGCGCAGGGTGAGGGTGTCGTCCAGTTCCGCCGCCAGTTCCGCCCGCGGTCGCGGCGGCGTGCGCGACGGCGGGTCGGGGCGGACGAAGGTGCCGCCGTACCGCCCCCGCCGCGACCGCACGTACCCGGCCTGCTGCAACGCCCGCAGCGCCTCCCGCAGCGTCACCCGGCTCACCCCGAGCCGGGCCGACAGCTCCCGCTCGGCGGGCAGCCTCGCCCCCGGCGCCACCACCCCGAGCCGGATCGCCTGGAGCATCCGCTCCACCGTCTCCTCGAACGCGTTCCCGGCCCGCACCGGCCGGAAGAACTCCTCCAGCAGCGGATCCGCCCCGGCGACCCCCCACCCGCTCCCACCGACCGCCCCACCCGCACCCCCGGACGACCCAGGACCGCCCGCCACAGCAGGCCCACCGAGGAACCCGGGATCGCCCGCCGCAACAGGCTCCTCCCGCGACCCTGGGCCATCGGGCACAACAGGTCCCTTCGACAGACGGGAACCGCCCGCCGCAGCAGACCCATCCCGCGCCCCGAGGCCGCCGGGCACAGCGGATCCCTCCGGCGACCCGGGATCACCGGGGGCAGCGGCCCCCGCTTGCGATCCGAGGTCACCGGGTGCGGCGGGTGGGAACTCGATCGGGTCGGGTGGGTCGGGGCTGCCGGGGGTCACAGCGGGGTGACGTAGGCGCCCGAGATGCCGCCGTCGACGAGGAATTGGGAGGCGGTCATGAAGGAGGAGTCGTCGCTGGCGAGGAAGGCGACCGCGGCAGCGATCTCCTCGGGTTCGGCGAAGCGGCCCATGGGGACGTGGACGAGCCTGCGGGCGGCGCGCTCGGGGTCGGCGGCGAACAGTTCGCGCAGCAGGGGGGTGTTGACCGGGCCGGGGCACAGGGCGTTGACCCGGATGCCCTCGCGGGCGAACTGGACGCCCAGTTCGCGGCTCATGGCCAGCACACCGCCCTTGGACGCGGTGTAGGAGATCTGCGAGGTGGCCGCGCCCATCACCGCCACGAAGGAGGCCGTGTTGATCACCGAGCCGCGGCGGCGGGAGCGCATGTGCTCGATGGCGTACTTGCAGCACAGGTAGACCGAGGTCAGGTTGACCTGCTGGACCCGGTTCCACGCCTCGATGCCGGTGGTGAGGATCGAGTCGTCCTCGGGTGGGGAGATGCCCGCGTTGTTGAAGGCGACGTCGAGGGAGCCGTAGGTGTCGACGGTGGTCTGGAACAGCGCCCGGACGTCGTCCTCGCTGGTGACGTCGGTGCGCACGAACAGGCCGTCGACCTCGGCGGCGGCCGCCCTGCCCGCGTCCGGGTCGACGTCGGCGACCACGACCCTGGCGCCCTCGGTGGCGAGCCTGCGCACCGAGGCCAGGCCGATGCCGCTGGCGCCGCCGGTGACCACCGCGACCCTGCCGTCCAGCCGCTTGCCCATCGCTTCCTCCGCTGTCGACTTCTCACTCGCTGCTGATGAACACGTTCTTGGTCTCGGTGAACCCGTCGGGGGCGTCCGGGCCGAGTTCGCGGCCGAGGCCGGACTGCTTGAAGCCGCCGAACGGGGTCCAGTAGCGCACCGACGAGTGCGAGTTCACCGACAGGTTGCCCGCCTCGACCGCGCGGGAGACCCGCAGCGCCCGCCCGACGTCGCGGGTCCAGATGGAGGCCGACAGGCCGTGGTCGGTGTCGTTGGCCTGGCGGACGGCGTCGGCCTCGTCGTCGAACGGCAGCACCGCCACGACCGGGCCGAACACCTCCTCGGTGACCGCGCGGTGCCCGGCCGGGACGGACAGCACGGTCGGGGGGAACCAGAACCCCGGCCCCTCCGGCGCGCTGCCGCGGAAGGCGACGTCCGATTCGTCCACGTAGGACGAGACCCGGGCCAGGTGCCGCGCGGAGATCAGCGGCCCCATCTCCGTCGCCTCGTCCCCGGGTGCGCCGACGACCACACCGCGCACCGCCTGCTCGAACAGCGCCATGAACTCCTCGTGCACCGAGCGCTGCACGAGGATGCGGGAGCGGGCGCAGCAGTCCTGCCCGGCGTTGTCGAACACGGCGTAGGGCGCGGTCGCGGCGGCCTTCGCCAGGTCGGCGTCGGCGAAGACGACGTTGGCGTTGTTGCCGCCCAGTTCCAGCGTCACCCGCTTCACCTGCGCGGCGCAGCCCGCCATGATCTTCTTGCCCACGGCCGTCGACCCGGTGAAGACGACCTTGCGCACCAGGGGGTGGGTGACGAACCGCTCCCCCACCACCGGTCCCTCGCCGGGCAGCACCTGGAACACGTCCTCGGGGATGCCCGCCTGGTGGGCCAGTTCCGCGAGCCGCAGCGCGGTCAGCGGGGTCAGCTCCGCGGGCTTGAGCACGACGGTGTTCCCGGCGGCCAGGGCGGGCGCGAGGCCCCAACCGGCGATGGGCATCGGGAAGTTCCACGGCACGATCACGCCGACGACGCCGACCGGTTCGTGGAAGGTGATGTTCACCCCGCCGGGGACCGGGATCTGCCTGCCGGACAAGCGTTCCGGCGTCGCGGAGTAGTAGTCCAGCACGTCGCGGACGTTGCCCGCCTCCCAGCGGGCGTTGCCGATGGTGTGCCCGGCGTTGGCCACCTCCAGGCGGGCGAGGTTCTCCAGGTCGCCGTCGACCGCGGCGGCGAAGCGGCGCAGCAGCCGGGCCCGGTCGCCGGGGGCGACCGACCGCCAGGCGGGCAGCGCGGCGTGCGCGCGGGCGATGGCCGCGTCGGTCGCGGGCAGGTCCGCGGCCTCGACGCTGGTCAGCGGGGCGCCGGTGGCCGGGTCGAGGACTTCCAGGGTGCTCACCGGGGGGCTCTCCTTCGGTGGGGGCGGCTGGTGGCGTGCGCACGGGCCGCGTCGACCAGCGCGGCGAAGAGCCGGACGTCCTCGACGTCCTGCTCCGGGTGCGACTGCACGCCCACGGCGAACCTCGGCCCGGTCAGCTCCACCGCCTCGACCGTGCCGTCGGAGGCGGTGGCGGCGACCACCAGTCCCTCCCCCAGGCGGTCGAGGGACTGGTGGTGGTGGCAGTGGGCCTGGGCGGTGGGGCCGAGGATGGTCGCCAGCGCCGAGCCGGGGGTGGTGGTCAGGTCGGTCTTGCCGAACATGGCCACCTCCGGCTGGTGGTCGGTGGTGCCGACGACCTCCGGGGTGTGCTGGTGCAGCGTCCCGCCGAGGGCCACGTTGAGCACCTGCATGCCCCGGCACACCGCCAGCAGCGGCAGGCCCAGTTCCAGCGCGGCCTCGACCAGGGCGAACTCGGCGGCGTCGCGGGTCGGCTGCGGGGTGCCGGTGGTGGGGTGCGGGGCCTGGCCGTAGCGGGCCGGGTCGATGTCGGCGCCGCCGGAGAGGACCAGCCCGTCGAGCCAGTCGACGGTGTCGGCCCGCCAGTCGCCGATGGGCGGCAGCAGCACGGCGTTGCCGCCCGCCGCGCGCACCGACTCCACGTAGACGCGGTGCAGGACGGCGGCCTCGGCCTCCCAGATGCCGAAGGCGGAGTGCTCCAGGTAGGTGGTGACCCCGATGACGGGGGGCCGGTCAGAGCCGTTCGAAGCCACGGACCCGCTCCCAGTCGGTCACGGCCGCGTCGAACGCGGCCTGTTCCACCCGCGCCGCGTTGAGGTAGTGGTCCACGACGTCGTCGCCGAACGCCGCGCGCGCGACCGCGCTGCCGTCGAGCAGGGCCGCGGCATCTCTCAGGGTCCGGGGCACGGTCGGCCGCCCGGAGGCGTAGGCGTTGCCGGTGAAGGCGTCCTCCAGCGGCAGCTCGTTCTCGATCCCGTGCAGTCCGGCGGCGATCAGCGCCGAGACCGCCAGGTACTGGTTGACGTCGCCGCCGGGCACCCGGTTCTCCACCCGCAGCGAGGGACCGTGCCCGACCACGCGCAGCGCGCAGGTGCGGTTGTCCACCCCCCAGGCCACCGCGGTCGGGGCGAACGAGCCCTCGGCGAAGCGCTTGTAGGAGTTGATGTTCGGGGCGAAGAAGTACGTCAGCTCGCGCAGGCACGCCAACTGCCCGGCGAGGTAGTGCTCCATCAGCGGGGAGAACCCGTGCGGCCCGTCGCCCGCCATGACCGGGGTGCCGTCGGTGCCGCGCAGGCTGAGGTGGATGTGGCAGGAGTTGCCCTCGCGGTGGTCGTACTTGGCCATGAAGGTCAGCGACCGGCCGTGCGCGGCGGCGATCTCCTTGGCCCCGGTCTTGTAGATCGAGTGGTTGTCGCAGGTGGCGAGCGCGTCGGTGTAGCGGAACGCGATCTCGTGCTGCCCGGGGTTGCACTCGCCCTTGGCCGACTCGACGTAGAGGCCCGCGCCCGCCATGCCGTTGCGGATGGCGCGCAGCACCGGCTCGACCCGGCCGGTGCCCAGCAGCGAGTAGTCCACGTTGTACCGGTTGCTGGAGGTGAGCCCGCGGTAGCCCGCGTCCCATGCCTGCTCGTAGGTGTCGTCGAACAGGATGAACTCCAGCTCGGTGCCGACGAACGCGGTCAGGTCCCGCTCGGCGAGCCGGTCGAGCTGGCGGCGCAGCACCTGCCGGGGCGAGACCGGGACCGGTCCGCCGGAGACCAGCTCCAGGTCCGCCAGCACCAGCGCGGTGCCCTCCAGCCAGGGCAGCGGGCGCAGGGTGGCCAGGTCGGGTCGGAGCACGAAGTCGCCGTAGCCGCTGTCCCAGGACGAGGAGGTGTACCCGGCGACGGTGTTCATCTCCACGTCGACCGCGAGCAGGTAGTCGCAGGCCTCGGTGGCGTGCGCGAGGACCTCCTCCAGGAAGTACCGGGCGGCGCAGCGCTTGCCCTGGAGCCTGCCCTGCATGTCGGTGACCGCGACCAGGACGGTGTCGACCTCGCCCCGGTCGACCAGCTCCCGCAGCCGGTCGACGGTCAGCGGTGTCTCTGGCATGCGGTCCCCCAAAGGTAGGCCGGTGGCCCATTGGAACGTCCTCCGCGCATCCTGCTGCCTGCCAGCCCGGTCCCGCAACCGGCTGTCCACAGGCAGTGGTCGGCGTTCACCCGGTGGTTACGTCAAACGGCCCTTGACCAGGGAGAATGACCCGAATCACACTGGACCCTCCGGCAATGGACCGCCCGCGACCCATTGGGGGAGCAGCTATGGCCACGACCAGCAACCCGGACACACCGGCCCCGGACGCCGACGAGGCCCGGCTGCACACCCTGGGCTACGCCCAGGAGCTGCGCCGGTCGATGTCCGGGTTCAGCAACTTCGCCGTCTCGTTCACGATCATCTCGGTGCTCTCGGGCTGCCTGACCCTCTACGGCTTCGGCATGAAGACCGGCGGCCCGGCGACGATGGTCTGGGGCTGGCCGCTGGTCGGGTTCTTCGTGGTCCTGGTCGGCCTCGGCATGGCCGAGGTCTGCTCCAGCTACCCGACCGCGGGCGGGCTGTACTACTGGGCGGCGAAGCTGGCCCCGCGCAACGGCCCGGCCTGGTCGTGGTTCACCGGGTGGTTCAACCTCGTCGGGCAGGTCGCGGTCACCGCGGGCATCGACTTCGGCGCGGCGCTGTTCCTCAACGCGTTCCTGGACCTGCAGTTCGGCTTCGCCGCGACCCCGGGGCACACCATCCTGCTGCTGGGGATCATCCTGGTGGTGCACGGGGCGCTGAACACCTTCGGGGTGCGCGTGGTGTCGATCCTCAACAGCGTCAGCGTGTGGTGGCACCTGGTCGGGGTGCTGGTGATCGTCGCGGTGCTGGTGGTCGTGCCGGACGAGCACCAGAGCGCGTCGTTCGTGTTCGGCGAGTTCGTCAACGACACCGGCTGGGCCTCCCCGGTCTACGTGTTCCTGATCGGCCTGCTGCTCGCCCAGTACACGCTGACCGGCTACGACGCGTCCGCGCACATGACCGAGGAGACGAAGGACGCGGCGGTGGCCGGTCCGAAGGGGATCGTCAACTCGATCCTGGTGTCGCTGGCCGCGGGCTGGGTGCTGCTGATCGGCCTGACCTTCGCCATCCAGGACTACGACGGCGCCGTCGGCTCCGAGACCGGTGTGCCGCCCGCCCAGGTGTTCATCGACGCGGTGGGCGCCACCGGCGGCAAGCTGCTGCTGCTCATCGCCATCGGCGCGCAGTTGTTCTGCGGCATGGCCGCGGTCACCGGCAACTCCCGGATGATCTACGCCTTCGCCCGCGACGGCGCGATCCCCGGTTCGCGGGTCTGGCACCGGATCAACAAGCGCACCCGCACGCCCACGAACTCGGTGTGGTTGGCCGCGGCGGGGGCGTTCCTGCTGGCCGTGCCGTACCTGTGGAGCGCCACCGCGTACGCCGCGGTCACCTCGATCGCCGTGGTCGGCCTCTACACCGCCTACGTGATCCCGATCTTCCTGCGGGTGCGCCAGGGCGACGCGTTCGAGCGCGGGCCGTGGCACCTGGGCCGCTGGGGCAGGCCGATCGGGATCGTGGCCACGGCGTGGGTGGCGTTCATCTTCGTGCTGTTCATGCTGCCGCAGGCCGCGCCGATCACCCTGGACTCGTTCAACTACACCCCGGTGGCGTTCCTGGTGGTGCTCGGCGGGGCGGCCCTGTGGTGGTTCGCCTCGGCCCGCAAGTGGTTCACCGGGCCGAAGGTGCAGGGCACCGCCGAGGAGCTGGCGGCGGTCGAGAAGGACCTCGACCTGCCCGGGTAGCTCCCCGGCGGGTGGGGTCAGCCCTGCACGAAGCCGAGGGCGGCGCCGGTCGCGGCGTCCCGGGCGGCGCCGACGACCTGCCGCCGGTAGCGGTTGATGTCGCTGACGAGCGCGTTGTCCGCGCTGCCTGGCGGGACCGCGATCGCGGTGGTCTCCCCGGTGCGGCTGACGAGTTGCGGCGCGCAGTGGTGGATGACTCCCGCGCAGGCCTCCACGGCCACGTCCCCGCGCTCGTTGATCCCCTGCGGGTAGCTGACCACGCTCCCGGGGGCCAATGGGGTGGCCACGCCGTCGCGCCAGCGGAAGGCCCGGTAGTCGCTGGTGCCCACGACCTCACCCGAGTCGTTGAGGAAGGTGCGGTGGAAGAAGTCGAACGGGTTCGCCTGCACGTCCCGCGCACCGGGCAGGCCGCCGACGGCAACCACGTTCCCGTCGCGCCACAGGTGGAGCCTGCCCTGGACGTAATCCGCGTAGGACTGGATGAGCACCTCGCCGCGGGTGTTGACGTCGAGCGGGAACGGGGAGACGTAGTCCTCCACCGGGGTGACGTCGGCCAGCACCCGGCCGCGGCCGTCCCAGATCCGCACGGTGGGCGCGCCCGCGCCGTCCACCACGGACGCCGCGACGTGCCCGCCGTCGCCGATCACCGGGTCGCCGTTGCCCTGCGGCCCCCGGTACAGCACCCGCACCGAACCGGCGCGCCACACCGAGATCTGCTGCACGCCCCGGTCATCCGGGGTCGGACCGGCGAAGTAGGACGTCACCAGGACCTCGCCGCGGTTGTTCACGTCCACGGCGCGGCTGATCCTCGCCCCGGCCGGGTGCAGGTCGAGGGCGCGGCCGAGGAACCAGGCGGTCGCCCGGGTCTCGGCGGGGGCGTTGCCCACCGGGGTGCGGGAACCGGCGACCAGGCCGAACTCGTTGGCGTGCAGGGCGCTGCTGGCCGCCGCCTCCGGGGCCAGTTCGCGGACCGAGTCGCCCTGCCAGGTGGTGGCGTGCCTGCTGCCGTCGGCGCGCTGGACCTGCCCGTAGACCAGGCCGGTCCCGGTGATCCGCTGGAAGGTGATCCCGGTGGCGCCCGGGGGCAGGGGCAGCAGCCGCAGGCCCGGGGCGGCGTCGGCGGGCAACGCCGCGAGGCTCATCAGGGCCGCCGCGGCGGCCACCACAACACGTCTGCGGATCACGGTCTCTCCTCGTACGGGGGTCGCGCCTGCGCTCGGCGCGGGAGACCAGCATCCAAATAACGGCGATATCTGTATACCGCCATTCTGAGCAGTGCGCTGGGAACGCCTGGGAAAAACGGACGAGTCGGACATCTTGTGATCACACGCCGGGGCGGCCGATACTGGCCCGGTCGCACGCCCGGGTGCCCCCGCCCGACCGCCGCGGCGCCTGTCGTCGGGATCTGGCGCGCCGCGCGGTACCCCTGCCGGGCACCGGCCCCCGGGGCACGCGGCGACGGCGGTGGCGGGTGTGACGACGCGCGTCACCGCCGCGCCCGCCCCGCGCGGAATCGGCTGGACATCGGGCGCGATACTGGTCACCTGGGACGCACGAGGTGACTGGAGGCGGCGCGGTGGCGTACGGCGATGTCGGGATCGAACTGGGTGCGCGGGTGGCGGCGGCGCTGCGCCGCGGCCTGGGCGTGGAGATCACCCCGGCGGAGGCCGTCATCCGACCCTCGACCCGCGACGGCGTGGACTACCAGTGCAACGCGGCGATGAGCCTGGCCAAGAAGGCCGGGAAGCCGCCGCGCGAGGTGGCGCAGTCGATTGTGGACAACCTCGACTCCGCCGACCTGGTGGCCGCCACCGAGGTCGCAGGCCCCGGGTTCGTCAACATCCGGCTCAGCGACGCCTGGCTGGCCGGGCGGGCGGCGGCGCTGCTCGGCGACGACCGGCTCGGCGTGGACCCGGTGCCGGACCCGCGGCGGTTCGCGCTGGACTACTCCAGCCCCAACGTGGCCAAGGAGATGCACGTCGGGCACCTGCGCTCGACGATCATCGGCGACGCCCTGCTGCGGCTGCTGCGCTTCGCCGGGCACGAGGTCACCCCGCACAACCACGTCGGCGACTGGGGCACCCCGTTCGGGATGCTCATCGAGCACCTGCTCGACGAGGGCTGGACCCCCGACGGCGGTCACTCCATCAGCGACCTCAACGGCTTCTACCAGGCCGCGCGGGCGAAGTTCGACGCCGACCCGGTCTTCGCCGACCGGTCGCGGGCCCGGGTCGTGGCGCTGCAGGGCGGCGACGAGGCGACGCTGGCGCTGTGGCGGCGGCTGGTCGAGGAGTCCTCCCGGCACTTCCAGAAGGTGTACGGGATGCTCGGCGTCGAGCTGACCCCGGAGGACATGTACGGCGAGAGCTTCTACAACCCGTACCTCGACGACACGATCGCGGACCTGGAGGCCAAGGGCCTGACCCGGGTCAGCGACGGCGCGGTGTGCGTGTTCCCGCCCGGGTTCAGCAACCGCGAGGGCGAGCCGCTGCCGCTGATCGTGCGCAAGGGCGACGGCGGCTACGGCTACGCCACCACCGACCTCGCCACCGCGCGGTACTGGGCGGGCGAGCGCGGCATGACCGACCTGCTCTACGTGGTCGGCACCCCGCAGGCCCAGCACTTCGCGATGGTCTTCGCCGCGAGCCGGATGGCGGGCTACCTCACCGACGACCACACCGCCGAGCACATCGGCTTCGGCTCGATCCTGGGCGAGGACGGCAAGACCATCCGCACCCGCGCGGGCGGCTCGGTGAAGCTGGTCGAGCTGCTGGAGGACGCGGTCGACAACGCCGCCAAGACCGTGGCCGAGCGGTCCTCGCTGGACGGGGACGCGCAGGCGGCGGTGGCGCGCGCGGTGGGCATCGGCGCGGTCAAGTACGCGGACCTGTCCAACGACCGGGAGAAGGACTACGTCTTCACCTGGTCGCGGATGCTGGCCAAGGAGGGCAACACCTCCGTCTACCTGCAGTACGCCAACGCCCGCTGCCACTCGGTGCTCGCCAAGTCCGGGACCACCCCGAACGCCGGCACCGAGGTGCTGCTGGGCTCCCCGGCGGAGCGGGCGCTGGCGCTGGCGCTGCTGCGGCTGCCCGCGGCCGTCGAGGCGGCCGCCACCGCCTACGCCCCGCACAAGCTCTGCGGGTACCTCTACGAGCTGGCGACGACGTTCACCTCGTTCTACGACGGCTGCCCGATCCTCAAGCCGGACGTGCCCGCCGAGGTGCGCGCGTCGCGGCTGGTGCTCACCGCGCTCACCTCGGCGGTGCTCACCCGGGGCCTGGAGCTGCTCGGCATCGAGGCGCCGCGCGAACTGTGACCGAGAAGGTGATCACCACGAGTTGCCCCCCGGTCACCCCGGGGGGCAAGGTGATCGGGTGACCACCACCGAACAGGTCGTCCTGCTCGACGAGTCCGGGAACCAGGTCGGCCTCGCCGACAAGTCCACCGTGCACCACGCCGACACCCCGCTGCACCTGGCGTTCTCCAGCTACGTGTTCACCCCGGCGGGCCGCTTCCTGCTGACCAGGCGGGCGGCGACGAAGAAGACCTGGCCCGCGGTCTGGACCAACTCCTGCTGCGGGCACCCGGCGGTCGGCGAACCGGGTGCCGACGCGGTGCGCAGGCGGCTGGCCGAGGAGCTGGGCCTGCGCGGCGAGCACCGGGTCGACCTGGTGCTGCCCGGTTTCCGCTACCGGGCGGTGATGCCGGACGGGATCGTGGAGAACGAGATGTGCCCGGTGTACCGGGTGGTCACCGACGAGCAGCCGCGGCCCAACCCGGAGGAGGTCGACGACCTGCGCTGGCTGGACTGGCCGGAGTTCACCGCCTCGGTGCTCGCGGGCGACGGCGGCGTGTCCCCGTGGTGCGTGCTCCAGGTGCGCGCGCTGGTCGAGCTGGGCCCCGACCCGCTGGCCTGGCCGGTGGGCGACCCGGCCGGGCTGCCCCCCGCCCTGCGGTGACCCCCGGCGGTGTGGTGATCACCACCACCGGCCGCAACCACCAGCAGTGACGGAATTGAGTTCCGGACGATCCGGGCAACAGCGCGGAAAGCGCGAGCGCGCCGACCGCGGATGTCCCTACATTGGGTCCAGTGGATCTCCTCTTCTCGTCCTTGCCGTCACACGGCCACACCTACCCGCTCCTGCCGCTGGCGATCGCCGCCCGCGAGCAGGGCCACCACATCACCTACGCCACCGCGGCCACGTTCCACGCGCCGCTGATCGCCCTGGGCTTCGACGTCGTCGACGTGGGCATCGACATCCACACCGCCTTCGCCGAACTGGCGGGGGCGGAGGTCAGCCCGAACGAGGCGCGCAAGCGCGATCCCGAGGAGGTGGGCAAGATCGCCGCCCTCGTCTTCACCGACGTCCTGCCCCGCCGGTTCTTCGGCGACCTCAAGCCGGTGCTGGCGGCCAAGCGGTTCGACCTGGTCGTGTACGAGGCGGCCACCATCGGCGCCGCGTTCGCGGCGAGGGTGGCGGGCGTCCCCGCGGTCTGCCACGCCTTCGGCCGCGGGTTCGACCGCGTCGCCGCCGAGGAGTCCGAGACCGGCGGGTTCGCCGAGGGGTTCGCCAGGATCGCCGAGGAGCTGCTCGGGCCGGACGCGGCCGACTTCACCCCGGACGACCTCGCAGGCGGTGACCCGTACCTCGACATCTACCCGGCGTCGATCCAGGCGCCCGCGTACCGCGACGCCCCGAACCGGGTGCCGCTGCGGCCGGTGGCCTTCTCCGAGCCCGGCGAGCTGCCGGAGTGGGTGCGCGCGCACGCCGAACCGCTGATCTACCTGACCCTGGGCACCGCGTTCGGCGACGCCGGGGTGCTGCGGACCGCGATCGCGGGTCTGGCGGCGACCGGGGCGAAGGTGCTGGTGGCCGCGGGTCCGACGGTGCAGACCGCGGACCTGGGCGACCCGCCGCCCTCGGTGACCGTCGAGGCGTGGGTGCCGCAGGCGGAACTGCTGCCGCACGTCGACCTGGTGGTGCACCACGGCGGCAGCGGCACGACGCTCGGGTCGATCGCGGCGGGGGTGCCGCAGCTTTTCCTGCCGCAGGGCGCCGACCAGTTCACCAACGCCGACGCGGTCACCGGCTCCGGTGCCGCCCGCACGCTGCGCGGCGACGAGGTGACGGCCGAGGCGGTCACCGCCGCGGCCAAGGAGCTGCTGGCGGACGCGGACGTGGCCGCCCGGGTCGCGGCCTTGGCCGAGGAGGTGGCCGCGATGCCGTCGCCCGCCGAGGTGGCGGCGCGGCTGTCGGACTTCGTCCGGCCCGTTCGCCCGGTGTCCGCCGAGCGGTAGCCGTCCCCGGAACGCGGAAGAGCCCCCCGGCACGAGGTGCCGGGGGGCTCTTCACTGGGTGGAGCTGGGTCGACGGTCAGTTTCGACCGTCGGGGTCAACCGATCTCACCGGGGTCGTGATTACTGCTTGGCGGTGAGGGTCAGGTCGATGGTGTTCTTCGAGCTCTGGACGAGCGCGGAGATGATCGGGGTCAGGAACCCGCAGTCCTTGACACCGGCGAGGCCGTAGGTGCCGCTGATCTTGCCGCCCTTGAGGACGTCGAAGTTGCCGGTGGAGGCCAGCTTCATGTCCGCCGGGGCGGTGGTCTGGCAGGCGTCGCCCTGGCTGATCGGCAGGCCGAACAGGGTGAGCTTCGACAGGATCACGTTCACCTTGCCGTTGAAGGTGATCTTGCCGGTGGCCACGGTGCCCGAGGGCTGGCCGACGGCCTGGAGCTTGACGTCCGCGTCGCTCGGCAGGAAGCCGAACACCTTGAACGAGCCCTTGGTCGGGTCGAGCTTCAGGTCACCGACGTACTTGCCCGCGGCCAGGTCGGCCGTGGCGTCGAAGGTGCCCTTGAGCGGCAGCGGGCCGCCCAGGTTCTGCAGGTTGGTGCTGCCCGAGATCCCGTAGGACACCTTCACGCCGTTGCCCGGCGGGGTGGTGGGGGGAGTGGTGGGCGGCGTGGTCGGCGGCGTCGTGGGAGGCGTCGTCGGCGGGGTGGTGGGGGGAGTCGTCGGCGGCGTGGTCGGCGGCGTCGTGGGAGGCGTCGTCGGCGGCGTCGTCGGCGGGGTGGTGGGCGGGGTGGTCGGAGGCGTGGTGCCACCGCCGCCACCGATGGTGAAGGTGTGCAGCAGGTTGTTCTGGCCCGGCACCTGGGTGCAGGCCGAGTCGAAGGTGCCCAGGCCGGTCTCGGTGCCGTCGGCCTTCTTCGGGGTCAGGGTCAGCTTCAGGTCACCGACGGTGATCTTGGCCTCGCCCGGCTGCGTGAACGACAGCGACGGAGCCGAACCCGAAGCGGGCACCTCGAACGCACCCGAAGCGGGGACGTTGGTCTTCGGCACCGTGATCGGGACGTTCACCGGCAGGGTGATGCCGGGCGCCGCGACGGTCGAGGCGGCCAGCGCCGAGCCCTCGACGGTGGTCGCGCCGACCAGGGTCAGGCCCTGGGTGGCGGTCTCCGGGACGGTGGTGACGGCGTTGATCTTGATCTCGCCGGTCGGCTCACCGATGCCCACGGTGGCGGGCAGGTCCGTCGTGATGACGGCCTTGATCGCCTGGTTGCCGATCAGCGGGAACGGGCAGGTGTAGTTCAGCGTCAGCGAGACCGGCACGGCGGAGCTGGAGCCCGAGCCGAGCAGCAGACCGGTGGCGACGAGACCGGCCGCACTGGTCACGGCAACACCCGTGACCAGCTTCTTGGAAACCTTGCGAGGGTTCACGGTCAACCTTCCTTGCTTGGTGTATCCACATCGATACGAGCCACAGCGGAATGATCCGCTCGGCCGAGAGTACGGCGAGTATTCCGATGGGGAAACCGTGTGGTTTCCGCCGATAGCCGCCAGACAAGAGACTAACCAGGCGCACAAGGCGTGGCAAGGACTGGCCGACATTTCGGCTGCATTAACTCAGAACTTGTCACCGACCGCAGTTCCGCCGCCACGCGCTTAGCAGAGTCAGACACCCGCATACCGCGAAAACCCCTCGGCATCGCCGCACCGGACCCGTCCAACCTGGCCGCGACCAGCGGTTTTCCACCTCAGCGCACAATACTGGAGCCGGTTTTTGACCACGGGCACGAGAAATACCGAAGGCATCCGAGAGTCGGTTTGCCCGATGACCGACAGCGACAAAAACCCCCGAGTACCCGAGGGTGAAGTTGTCTGGGGGTGACAAGAACGACCGCCACCGGCGGCAGCACCGGATCAGGCCTTTTTCTCGCTAAAATCGGCCCACGGAGCGCACACGGCGCGAATCACGAAATTCGATGTTTAAACGGCACGGCGGAAGGACTCCCGGCGCGGGAGCGGCCGGAAGGCGCGTGCGGGGCAGCGGAGCCCTACCGGGGTCGCTCCTGGCGACCGCCGCCGACGCGGCCCCCGCCGCGCCGGTGCCCGCCGGACCCGCCCGCGGGGTGGGGGCGGCCCGGCGCCCGGGTCCCGGTCAGGCGAACCGGGGTGCCCCATCCGCGCTGTCCCATCCGCCCTCCCCGTCCGCCTCGAAGCCTCGTCCCGGCCCCGCGCGGACGGTGACGAACCGCACAAGGCTGCGCCAATAGATAGCAGAGTATTCCGCGTCAACGCAACGGAAACCTTACGGCAACCCGCTTCTTGTCACCGGGAGCGCACTTCCCGCCCCGGATTTGTACACGAGCCGCACCGCGAGGCCGCACCTTCATCAGGAGTGGAGCGGTCCGCTGTTGTGACACATCCACAGTGGACGCCGCCCCGGACGCGCACATGTCAACAAAAAACGTCCCCCGGCAGGGCTCCGCCGTCGAGGAAGGCCGAGACGAGCGCGTCGGCGCAGGCGTTGCCGGAGAGCAGGTACACGCCGTGCCCGCCCTGCCGGGCGGTCACCAGCGCGGCCCGCTCCCCCAGCGCGGCCCGCATCGCCGAGGACCCGGTCAGCGGACCGGCCGGGTCGCGGGTGCTGCCGAGGACCAGCGTCGGCGCGGCGGCCGGGCGCACGCGCTGCGGTGCCGGACCGGTCGGCCACGCGGCGCAGGCGAACTCACCGGCCGCCATCGCCCCCGCGAGCGGGTACCGCGCCGCCTCCCGCCGCGCGGTCCGCGCGTAGACCGCCGGGTCCCCCGGCCACGCCCCGTCGCGGCAGACGACGCCGAGGAAGCCCGCGGCGAAGTTGTCCACCGGCACCGCGGGCCAGCCGCGGGAGGCGGGCGCGGCCCTGCCCGCCAGGATCGGCGCAACCTGCCCCTGGGTGACCGCGGGCGTCGCGCCCCGGCGCAGGTCGGCCAGGACCGCCCCGAAGGCGGGGAAGTTGACATCGGCGTACAACGCCTCCCGCATCCCCTCCCGCAGCAGGTTCCCGGTGAGCGGGTTGCCGTCGAGCAGGGTGCGCGGCGCCCGGTCGAGGTCGGCGGCGGCGTCGAGGTAGGCGGCGCGCACGGCCGCCGGGGTGGCGCCCAGGCCCAGCTCGCCGTCGCGGGCGGCGGCCCAGGCGGCGAAGTCGGGGAAGCGGACCTCCGTGCCCTCGCCCCACCCGCGCAGCGCGCCGCGCCAGACCCGGGCCGGGTCGACCGCGCTGTCGAGGACCATCCGGTCGACCGCGGTGGGGAACAGCGACTGGTACACCGCGCCGAGGTGGGTCGCGTAGGAGTACCCGAGGTAGGAGATCCTGCGCTCCCCCAGCGCGCGCCGCACCAGGTCCAGGTCGCGCGCGGTGTCGCCGGTCCCCATGTGCTGCAGCGCCTCCCCGGCGTGGCGCTCGCACCGGCGGGCGACGTCCACGGCCACCGCGTGCGTGCCGCCCCGGCGCGGCCACGGGGTGAGGTCCGGCAGCCGGGCCTCGGTCAGCCCGCAGCCCACCGGCGCGCTGCGGCCGGTGAAGCGGGGGTCGAACCCGATGAGGTCGTAGCGGTCGAGCACCGACCGCGGCAGCAGGGCCGCGAGCTGCCCCGGCAGCCCCAGCCCCGCGCCCCCGGGTCCGCCGGGGGCGAGGACGAGCACCCCCACCCGCCGCGCCGGGTCGGCCGCCGGGATGCGCGAGACGGCCAGGTCGATCGACGCCGCACCGGGCCGCGCGTGGTCGATCGGCACCCTGACCCGCAGGCACTGGCCCACCACGTCCTCCGGGCAGGCACCCCACCGCGGGCCTGCCGCCGCCTGCCCGCCGGTCGGCGCCACCACCGCGGCCAGGACGGCCACCACCACCAGTCGTCGCATGGGACCAGCCAACCGGACCGGCAGCGACCGCCTCCACCGTTTCCGCCCACCGCGAACCCGCCCGGAGCGAACACCCCGGGGTCGACACCTCAGTACGGTTCGGGCTCCCGGCGTGCACCGAGGCTGCCCGCGTACACCGCGACGAGCACCGCCGCGGCGACCGCGATCCACCCCGCCGCCGCCTGGATGCCCGCGGCGTCGTGCCGCCACCCCAGGTCCAGCGCGGTGTAGAAGGACTGCCCCAGGACGCTCTCGCGCTCCAGGAGGGCGATGCCGCACACCAGGTACACCACTGCGACGGCCAGCACCGGGCCGCGGCGCGGGACCGGCGCGGAGAACAGCACCCACCCGGCGGCCAGCGACCACAGCAGCAGCACCACCCGGACCCAGTGCTGCCCGGCGAGCTGGTCGTGCAGCCCGCCCGCGTACAGCAGCAGCGGGGGGACCGCGTACACCCCGGCCACCGTCCACGGCTTCGGCCACCGCCCCGCCCCGGCCTCCCCGGCGTCCTCTGGCGCCCGGAGCCCGGCCAGCTCCGGCGCCCGGCCGTGGGCCAGCAGCACCGCGGCCACGAAGCCGACGAGGACCTGCACCAGCAGGTGCGCGCTGAACACCGCGGGCTCGTACCGGCCCAGCCCGGACGAGGTGGCGACCAGCAGCACGAGGCAGCCGAGCAGCCAGGAGGCGGTGCGCTCCGCGGGCCAGGCCCGCTTCCGCAGCCTGCCCAGGTACCACAGCGCGCCGACCAGGGCGAGGGTGCCGAAGACCAGGTCCGGCCGCCACTGGGTCAGCAACCGCGTCAGCGTCGGCCGGTCCGGCAGGCCGTAGCCGAGCAGCTCCTCGGTGACCGACCCCGGCGCCGCCCCCGCCCGCGGCCCCGGGGAGCGCGCCAGGCCGACGGCGATGCCGACCGTCACCAGCATCAGCAGCACCTCGACCGCGCCCAACCGCAGGAACGCCCGGAACTTCCCCGCCTCCAGGCGCGGGATGGTGCGCACGCGGTGCAGGTACCCGAGGGCGCCGAGCAGCAGCACCGCCGCGGTCTTCGCCAGCAGCAGGTACCCGTAGCGGGTGGTGAGCAGGTCCGCCGGGTGCACGCGCAGGAAGGCGTTGACCACGCCGGTCGCGGCGACCACCAGCCAGCAGCCCAGCGCGATCGCCGAGTACAGCCTGGTGGCGGGAACGGCGTAAGAGCGGTGCGCGCCCGCGACCACCAGCACCGCCACCAGCCCGCCGACCCACACCGACGCGGCGACCACGTGCGCCATCAGGCTGTCGCCCGCCCAGTCGTGGTTGCCACCCGCCGAGGAGTGCCCGGTCAGCGCCACCGGGGCGACCCCGGCGACGGCGGTGGCGAGCAGCGCGATCGGCGGCACCGCGAGCTTCTCCCACAGCCACACCAGCCCGGCCAGGTGCGCCGAGACCAGCCAGGCGATCGCCACGGTGAAGCGGCCGATGCCGGGGAACAGCATGCTCGGCACGACGACCTCGCCCAGCGTCATGCCCATCGCGTCGGCCACGGTCAGCACGACCAGCACCGCCGACAGCAGCGCCCAGAACCCGGCCAGCCGCCCGCCCAGGCGCAGCGCCCGGTCCCGGTCGGGCCCCTCGGGCACCAGCAGCACGGCGGCCAGGTACGCCCCGACCACCAGCACCGCCAGCACCTCGGCCACCGCCCGCACCCCGGGCAGGCCCGCCCGCACGGCGATCCCCGGGTCCGGCAGCCCGGCCAAGACCGGTGCGGCGGTGGTCGCGGTCAACCCGACCGCGACCACCGCGGCGGCCACCGCCCCGAGCACCACCACCGGCCAGAGCGCCGCGGCCCGGCCGGGAGCGGACGGCTCGGCACCGGCCGCCGGGCTGTCGCTGCCCATCGCGCCCCCTCGGCTCCTTCGACAAGATCGGCGCTGACGAGCATCGCCGGAAACCGCCCCGGCGGGCTAGGTGCGCCCGTGACAAATCCGCCGCGCACATCACCCCCGATGTGCCAGTTTCCCACCGCACCGCCACGAACGGCCCAACGCTTCCGTCTACAGTGGACTCGCGAGGGGAGTTCGCCCGATCGGGCGAACTCCGAGGACCGCCGCCACCGACGACAAGGGGCGCCCGCGCTCGCGGACGCCCCCGTGCGGTACAGCGGACTCAACTGTGGACAACGACACCCACCAGCGGACGACCGCGTTGCTCAGTCGTGGACAACGTCGCCGACCGATCGCGGACCACGGTGCCGATCAGTCGCGGACGACCGCGCCGATCGGTCGTGGACGGCTGTACCGATCAGTCGTGGACGGCTGTACCGATCAGTCGTGGACGGCTGTACCGATCGGTCGTGGACGGCTGTACCGATCGGTCGCGGACGGCTGTACCGATCAGTCGTGGACGGCTGTACCGATCAGTCGTGGACGACGATGGCCCCGGCGGGGCACACCATCTCCGCGTCGCGCACCCCGTCCTCGGAGTCCGCGGGCACGTCGGCGACCAGCAGTTCGACGATGCCGTCGTCCTCGCGCTGGGTGAAGACCGCGCCCGCGGCGACCACGCACTGGCCCGCGCCGATGCACTTGTCCTGGTCGATCTCGACCTTCACGATGACTCCCTCTCCCTGGCTCACCACGTCACGGGGAGTTCGTGCACCCCGTAGATGATCATGTCGTGCTTGAACGGCAGCCGCTCCACGGGCTCGGCCAGGGCCAAGCCGGGGAGTCGCCGGTAGAGCGTCTCGAAGGCGACCTGCATCTCCACCCGGGCCAGTGGCTGCCCCAGGCACTGGTGCACGCCGTACCCGAAGGCAACATGGTGGCGGGCCTTGCGGGTGATGTCCAGCGCGTCCGGGTCGGCGAACGCCCCGGGGTCGCGGTTGGCCGCGTCGGTGGCGACGACGATCCCCTCGCCCGCGCGGATGAGCACCCCGCCCACCTCGACGTCCGCCAGCGCCACCCGCCTGCGTCCCAGGTGGACGATGGTGAGGTAGCGCAGCAACTCCTCCACCGCGTTCGCCACCACCGCCGGGTCGCCGCTGTCGCGCAGCAGCGCCAACTGCCCCGGCTCGCGCAGCAGCGCGGCGGTGCCCAGGGTGATCATGTTCGCGGTCGTCTCGTGGCCTGCGACGAGCAGCAGCAGGCCCATCGAGGCGATCTCCGCGCGCGACATCGCCCCGGTGCGCAACTGCTCGGCGACCAGCCTGCTCAGCAGGTCGTCGGCGGGCTCGGCGTCCTTGCGGTCGACCAGGTCGCCCAGGTAGGCCAACAGGTCGTCGGTCGCCCCGACCGCGTCCTCGGGCGTCACGTCCCGGGCGATGATCGTCCTGCTCGCCCGGTGGAAGAAGTCCCGGTCGGCGTAGGGCACCCCGAGCAGCTCGCAGATCACCAACGACGGCAGCGGCAGCGAGAACGCCCGGACCAGGTCGACGGGTCGGGGGCCCGCCAGCATGTCATCGATCAGCCCGTCGACGATCCCCTGGATCCGCGGCCGCAGCGCCTCCATCTTGCGCACGGTGAAGTCCGAGGTCAGCAACCGGCGCTGCCGGGCGTGGTCGGGGTCGTCCATGGTGATGAACGACTTCACCCGCCCCCGGCGCGCGGCGACCCCCGGGGTGGTGTGCGGGAAGCCGGGCAGGTCGGAATCGGAGCTGACCCGCGGGTCGGCCAGCACCGCCCGCACGTCCGCGTACCGGGTGATCAGCCACGGGGTGCTGCCGTCCCACAGCCGCACCCGCGACACCGGCGCCTCTTCGCGCAGCCCGCCCAGGGGCGGCGGCGGGTCGAACGGACAGCGGCCGTCCCTGGCCATCGGGTAGGCGGGGGCTTCGGGCACAACCTGGGTCACCAGACCTCCTGACACCACGCACAGTCACCAAACAATTGTTCGGATACTTACTGAACAGATGTTAGGCAACCTGGTGAACCCCTGCCAACCACGCGCGCCCCGATTCACCTCGATGGCGCAAGACCCGTTGGGAGAAAAGGGAAAAACCGGCCGTACCGGTGTGACGGACTACACGAACAGCAGGTCCACCAACTCGTCGACGAACGGTGTCACAGCCCGCGCGTGCTGCTCCCCCGGGTTGCTGTGCAGCAACGCCACGCGACCGTGCGCCCCCACGAACACCACCACCGCCGCCCGGTCCGCGGGCACCCGCAGCGCGTGCCCGGCCTCGGCGCACCGCTCGAAGGCAACCCGCAGGGTGTCGATCACGTCCACCAGCGGCCCGGCGGGCGGCTGGTCAGGAGCGGGCCGCTCAGCCCCGTTGCCCAGCATCAACCGGTAGTGCCCCGGGTTGTCCACGGCGAAGGCGCAGTAGGCGTGCAGCCGCGCCCGCAACCGCCCCACCGCGTCCCCGGCGTCGACGGCCTCGTCCGCGGCGCGCATGAGGTCGCGCAGCCGGTCGAACTCGTGCGCGATCAACCCCCGCACCAGCGCCTCCCGGTCGGCGAAGTGCTGGTAGATGCTGGCGGGCGCGATCCCCACCACCCGCGCCACACCCCGGATGGTCAGCCCGTCGCCCCCACCGAGCTCCGAGAGCAACCGGCCCGCGCCGTCGAGGATCTCCCCGCGCAGCCGCTCCCCCTCGCCCCACCTGTTCCGGGTGCGCTGCACGGCGGCGGTGCCCTCGTCCGACATCCGCCCATTCTCACCCGCTCACCGGCCGCACCGGATCGGGGTGAGCGCGGCGCCCGGCCGTCAGTCCGCCCCGAGGTCCCCCGCGGCGACGTCGAACCGGAAGTCCAGGAAGTTCGCCCAGTCCACGGCGATGCGCACGGGATCGCCCGCCGACAGCCGCTCCGGGTCCGGACCGACCTCGAAGTCGGGCTGCTCCCCGAGGATCACCACCGCCGCCCGCACCGTCTCCACCTCGACGCGCAGCCTGCCCGCCAACTCCCCCAGGCTGGTGTGCAGCACGTCCACCGGGTCGTCGCCGTGGGCGCCGAACAGGTCGATCAGCCCGCGCACCACCGGCCGGTGCAGCGCCAGCCACCGCAGCTCGTCCTCCGCGGTGACGACCTCCGCCGGGAGGTCCAACACCTCCGCGGGCAGCGGCGCCCGGGGGTTGAGCCGGAACCGCGTCCGCCGGTTCTCGACGAACCCCGTCACCACCCGGCACGCCACCAGGTAGTCCAGCACGTCCCCCACCGTGCGCGGCTCGACCACCCCCAGCCCCCGCGCGTACCCGTCCACCTCGGCGACGAGGTCCCGCAGCACCTTCGCCCGCTCCCGGTCCGGACCACCGACCTCCCACGGCTCCAACCCCACCCACGCGGGCGCCGCCTCCCCCACCGCGGCGTCCGAGGACTGCCCGGCCAGCCGCGCGATCTGCTCCCGGGTGGGTGCCCCGAGCAGCACGATCACCCCCAGCACGCCCGCCGCCGCGTGGGGCGTGAACCGCTCCCACCCCAGGCCCTCGAAAACCTGGCGGGACACCACCGCCCGGGCCACCTCGGTACCCACCTGCTCATCGGCCATACCCCGGAATCACCCGGAACCACAGCAGTGTTACAGGTCACACCACATTTTCTCCGTCCGTCCCCAGTGGATCGCGCACAGTCACGAAAAGCGTGCTCAAAGCGGGTGCCACCCCGCGCAGATCAGTCCAACCCCGCCACCGGGGCAGGCCCCGACGCCCACCGCACCAGCCGCTGGGCCTTGCCTGCCCCGGCCCGGGGCACGGTCCCCGCGGCGACCACCCGGACGTCGCAGGTCAACCCCAGGCGCTCCCGCAGCGCCCCCACCAGAGCCGCCCCCACGGAGTCACCCCCACCCACCGCCTCCACGAGCACCCGCAACTCCGGCCGCGCCGCCACCCGCCGATCCTCGACGACGAGGTAGTGCGGACCGACCCGCCCGTCGGCGAGGAGGACGGCCTCGATCTCGGAGGGGAAGACGTTGACCCCGCGGATCACGAGCATGTCGTCGGTGCGCCCGAGGACCTTCGACATGCGGCGCAGGGTCCGCGGCGCCCCCGGCACGGGCCCGGCCAGCGCGGCCACGTCCCCGGAGCGGTAGCGCAACAGCGGCATCCCGGTCTTGGTGAGCGTGGTGAACACCAACTCCCCCGGCGTCCCGTCAGGCACCTGGTTCCCCTCGGCGTCGAGGCACTCGACGTAGAAGTGGTCTTCGGCCACGTTCAACATCCCCTCGGAATCCAACGACTCCGCCGCCACCCCCGGCCCGATCACCTCGGACAACCCGTAGACGTCCAACGCCCGGATGCCCAACAGCGCCTCGATCTGCCCCCGCATCCCGTCCGTCCACGACTCCGCCCCGAACAACCCCACCCGCAGCGAAGTGGGCTCGACCCCGGCATCCGCCATCGCCTCCCCGAGGTGGACGGCGAACGAGGGCGTGCAGGTCAACACGTCCGGCCGCAAGTCCTGGACCAACCGCACCTGCCGCTCGGTCATCCCCCCGGACACCGGCACCACAGCCGCCCCCAACCGCACGGCCCCGTGGTGCACCCCCAACCCCCCGGTGAACAACCCGTACCCGTAGGCGTTGTGCACCACGCTCGACCGGGTAGCGCCCGCCCCACCCAACGCCCGAGCCATCACCTCACCCCATATGTCCAGGTCACGAGCGGTGTAGGGCACCAAGGTCGGCCGCCCCCCGGTCCCCGAGGACCCGTGCACGCACACCACCTCATCGGAGTCCACGGCCCGCAACCCGTACGGGTAGTGCTCCCAGAGGTCCCGCTTCCGAACGGTCGCCAACCTCCCCAGCGACTCCAACCCCACGTCCCGCCCGGAGGACACCCCGCAATCCCGCAACCGCTCCGCCTGCACCCCACCGGCCCCCAACAACCGGTCCACCAGCCCCCGGAGCCGCCGCTCCTGCACCCCCCGCCGCTCCTCGACGCCAACACCCTCCGCCGCCGCGTCCACCATCGGGACAACGCTGTCCAGTCCGGTCACGCCCTCCGGTCTAACACCCCAGGTCGGACCTGGGAAGCCCCCAAGAGGGCACCCCCCGTTTTCGCCCTCCGGACGGGGTGTTGTAACGTATGCGCAGCACGCCAGGGAGCCCCCTCCCGAGCGTGGCTGATCCGGGGCTGTGGCGCAGCTGGTAGCGCATCACACTGGCAGTGTGAGGGTCAGGGGTTCGAGTCCCCTCAGCTCCACAATTGAACAGCACTACATTTCACCCGCTGACCTGTGAGAACACGGTCAGCGGGTGATCTTGTTTTATCGTCCCGAGTGGACAGTGGTGCACCGACGTGGAGCAGATCTGGAGCAGCGTGCCCGTCGGGCACCAAACAGGGTCACAATCTGCTCCGGCATCGTTGACCCGATCGGGCGTTTTTGCCTGCCCCCGATCGTGGAAGCAGGCACGGGCTGCCGAAACACCGAAGCTGTCGCGGGATCCCGGTTCCGCCGCCTGCGACTCCACCGGGCACTGCGCCGTTTCCACCGCCCCGCGCCGACATTCCGGCCCGGCCGAAGCGCTCGGCGGCAGCCTGCTGACCGTGGACGGCGCGCAGCACGGCGTCTCACTGGTCGGTGAGAACGCCTGCGTCAACGACATCGTGCTCGGTTACCCGGTCGACCTGAAGACACCGCCGGAAGGCGCCCGCTGCGTCCTGTGACCCACTTGCCGTTCTTCCGCGCCGCGGAGAACGCAGCTCGACCGGCAGACCGCGTCAGGCGGGGCCCGGCGCAGGCCGGAGCACGGCCGAGGCGGCGGTCGCGAGCGTGTGCGCCTCGAACTCGAGCCGCGCCTGGTCGCCGGGGAGAGCGCGTTCGGTCAGCAGGCCGGTGACGACGGTGAGGAGGAAGCGGGCCTGGTGTTCGAGCGCGCCGGGGGCGAGTGCGCCCTCCTCGTGGAGGACGGCCAACCACTTCTCGACGCGGTGCACGGCAAGTCGTTCGAGGGCCAGGAAAGCGTGGGTGGCGCCCTCGGACGGGGGTGCTGCGACGTAGGCGTCGTGCTGCGCGCGCCAGTGTTCGCGGGCCTGGTCGCCCGTTCCCACCTGCGACACCAGCAGCCGCAGGCACGCCACGAGCCGTTCGCCGGGAGTGCGCGCGGTGTCCTGCATCGGGTCGTCGGGCAGGTCGACGTCGTAGATGCCCGCGACCACGGTGTCGAGCAGTTCCCTCTGCGTCGGGAAGAAGTGTCGCAGCGACCCGGTGCTCACGCCTGCGCGTGCGGCGACCGCGCGCACGCTCAGCCTGGTCGTCGGGTTCTCGCCGAGCATGGTCGCTGCGGCGATCAGGATCTTGTCCCGCGTGTTGTGCGGCATCGGTTCGTCCACTCCATCCGGCGGTCGCTCCGCCCTTGTTAGCACAGCGTGCTACGGTGTGGAGAAATTAGTACAGTGTGATAGCCGGAGAGCGGGGCGGCAGAGGTGCCGACACGCCCGGAGCGGCTCGCGTCGCTGCGACAGGCCGAGACGGTCACACGTCGAGCTGACGAGGGGTGGACGATGACGGTCACCGACCGCGAACCCTGGCTCTTGCGAGGTGACCGCCCCGGATGGACGCCCGCGGTGCGGGCGGGCATCGAGTACCACCGGGTCTACGCGACCGAGAAGCGACGCATCCTGCGCGGGATTGTCGCGATCGCACTACTGGTGGCCGGGCTCGTCGGGTTCGCGATCCTGTTCCAACGCCTCTCGGAGGCCGCCGACGCCGCCCTGTTCGCGCGTTCCGGGCCCTGATGTTCCGCGTGCTCGGGAGCTGGACCCGCGGGGCCCGGTCCGGGGCGGTCCTGGGCATCGTCGTGACGACCGTGTTGTTCTCGCTCGCGCACGGAATGCTCGACCCGTTCCTGTTCGCCTCCTACCTCGTGCTGTTCTCGTCGGTCCTGGCGCACGGGCGGACTGGAAGTCGCGGTCGTCCTGCACGGCGCCTACAACGCCTCGTTCCTCGTGCTCGGCACGACCCTGCACGTCGACGTGGGCGCCGAACTCGCGACCCGGTCGGAGGCAGTCGGTTCGTGGGCGAACCTCGTCCCCAGCGCGACGCTGGTCGCCATCACCGCCATCGTCTGGTGGACGACCCGCAAGACCGGCCCCGCCCGCACACCCGAGGACGGGGAGCCGACACGCGGTACGCGCGCAGCCGGACCGGAGATCGACACGCTCACCCGCACCACATCGGACAAGCGGTGACACCCCGCCGGGATCGGCGGCGAGCCGCGCGACACAGCGCGGCCGACCGCGGAGAGGGTCAGGAACCATGACCGAGAGCTGGAACGAACGCAGGCGGGCCAAGCGCGCGAAGCCGGGCGACGGGCGGGCGCTCAAGCCCTTCCGCTGGTGGCAGATGGTGCGGCGCTCGGTGTTGTCGATCACCCTCCCGGTCCACGGGCGTCCGGTCGTGCACACGGTCGAGGTCAAGCACGGCGGGGACGCCGAGTCCGGGGTGGTGCGGGCCGGGCTCTACCTCGACGGCCACCTCCGGCTGGAGTCGAGGCTGCCCGCGCGCTTCCCGGTCGCGGGCGGTCACATCGAGGTCCACAGGAGCGAGGCGGGCATGCGCCGCTGCCACTTCGTCGGCGACGACGGCGGGGTGCGGCGCCTCGTGCCCGACCCGCGATCCGCCGAGGGGCGGCGCATGCGCTTCGCCCGTGAGCACCCCGCCGCGAGCGGGCTCATCGGCGCCGCCTCGATCCTGGTGCTGCTCATCGGCGTCGGGTTGAACCTGTTGCAGATCGCCGAACCGATCTCCCGGATCCCGCCGATCGCCACCGCGCTGGGCACGTTCGAGTCGCCGTTGCGGCTGCCGCTGTGGCTCAGCCTGACACTCGGTGTCGGTGCCGCGGTCGGCGCCGTCGAGCGCGCGATGCGCATGCGCTACCACTGGCTCCTCGACAGCGGCGCAGGCACCTGACGACCTCGCGCACGGTTGGCGTCCGGGCGCGTTGACCTCCACCCCCGGGCGCCGGTGACGACGGGCAGACCTCACACAGCGCGACGTTCGCCTGCGACGGCAGTGGTCTGCTCCAGCACGCGGTCGAGGCGGAGCGGGAGGGTCCGTCGGCGGGTACCGGTGGCGTGCCACACGGCGTTGGCGATCGCCGCCGCGGTGCCTGCCGTGCCGATCTCGCCGAGGCCGTTGATCCCCGAGGGGTCCTGGGGTTCGTGGTCCGCCACGAAGTCGGCCTCGACGTCGGGCACGTCGGCGTGCGCGGCGATGTGGTAGCCGGCGAAGTCGCCGTTCGCCAGCAGGCCGGTGCGGGGGTCTCGCACGCTCTCCTCGTGCAGGGCCATGGACAGCCCCATGATCATCCCGCCGACCACCTGGCTGCGGGCCAGCAGCGGGTTGATCACGCGGCCCACGGCGAACATGCCGAGCAACCGGCGGACCCGCACCTCGCCGGTGGCCGGGTCGACGGTGACCTCGGCGAAGACGGCGCTGTAGGTCTGCCGTTCCCGGTCCGGCTGGAAGTCGATCCGCGTGGTGGTGTCCACCGTCGCGGTCACCGGCCGGACCGGATCGCCCAGGGCCTGCCGCAGTTCCCGCGCGGCCTCGGTGATGGCGAAGGACCAGGACGTCGTGCCGCGGGAACCGCCCGCGCCCCACGCCATGCCGAGGTCGCTGTCGCCGATCCGGATGCGGATCCGCTCGGTGCCGACCCCCAGCGCGTCGGCGGCGACGGCGGTCAGCGCGGTGCGGGCGCCCGTACCGATGTCGCTGGCCCCGATCGACACCGTGAACGCCCCGTCCGCCTCCGCGGTGATCGAGGCCGTCGACGGGAACACCCCGGCGCTGAACGACGTGGTGGCCATGCCGCTGCCGATCAGCAGCGGGCCCTCGCGCCGGGAACGGGGGCGCCGGTCGCGCGCCGCCCAGCCGAACCGGCGCGCGCCCTCCCGCATGCAGGACACCACGCGGCGGGTGCTGAAGGGCTTCCCCGACACGGGCGTGACCTCGGGCTGGTTGCGCAGGCGCAGTTCCAGCGGGTCCATGTCCAGCCGCTCGGCGACCTCGTCGATCGCCGACTCCAGGGCGAACGAGCCGGGCGCCGCGCCGGGCCCGCGCATCGAGGCGGGCGGCAGGACGTCGAGCGGCACGGCGGTGAGCCGCGTGCGGATCGCCTGCGCCGAGTACAGGACCTTGGTTTGCTCGGTGCAGCCCTCGATGTACTCGGAAAGCGGTGAGAGGGCGTAGGCCGCCCGGTGGTGGATGGCCCGCAGGCGGCCGTCGGCGTCCGCGCCGATGGTCACCGACTGGTCTGTCGGAGGCCGCGACGAGGTCGTCCCGAAAACCTGTGCCCGGGTCATGGCGATCCGCACCGGGCGCCCGAACCTCCGGCTGGCCATCGACCCGAGGACCACCTGCGGGCCGCAGGCACCCTTGCCGCCGAAACCACCGCCGACGTGCTCGGAGCGGACGTGCACCCGCTCCCGGTCGACGGACCACAACACGGCCAGGACCTGGGACACGCTGAACGCCCCCTGGTTGGAGTCCACGGCGTACACGTGGTCGGCGTCCCACCACACGGTCGCGGCGTGCGGCTCCATGGCGCAGTGGCTCTCCTCGGGGGTCCGGTACCGCTCCTCGACCACGACCGAGGACGCGGCCAGCTCCGCGTCCAGGTCGCCGGTGTCCGCCTCCGGGCCGAAGGCGGTCGACGCGGGTCGCGCGGCCGGGTGCTCCGGGCGCAGGTCCAGGTCGTGCGGTTCGACGTCGCAGGTCACCCGCAGCGCCGCCGCCGCCGCTCTGGCCTGCTCGGGCGTTTCCGCGACCACCAGCGCGAGCGGCCACCCCGCGTACGGGATCACCTCGTCCTGCAGCAGCAGCAGGCTGCCGTCGGGGCCGAAGTAGTTCCCGGCCTCGGGGTTGAGCCGGGGTGCGTTGCGGTGGTCGAGCACCCCCAGCACGCCCGGCATCCCGAGCGCGGTCGAGGCGTCGACATCGCGGACCCGGCCCCTGGAGACGGTGCTCGTCACCA
The DNA here is from genome assembly GCF_021056305.1 of Actinokineospora sp. PR83. NCBI lineage: Bacteria > Bacillati > Actinomycetota > Actinomycetes > Pseudonocardiales > Pseudonocardiaceae > Actinokineospora > Actinokineospora sp. PR83. The sequence continues at coordinate 110,905 of NZ_JAJCXD010000011.1, read as the reverse complement.
TCCAGCCGTGGGCCAGGTCCGGCACCGGCACGTCCGCGGCGTACGGGGCGGCGCCGGTGACCTTGAGCCCGCCCTCGATCCGGGGGCGTGACGCGCCGACGGCGCCGGGGGTGGGGTCTGGGCTCATCGGTCCTCCTCCGTCGCAGTGAGTTCACCGAGCACGGCCTCGATCAGGTTCCGGGCCAACGCCACCTTGTACCCGTTGTCGCGCAACGGCTCCGCGTCGACCAGCGCCTCCTCGGCGCAGGCCCTGAGCCGGTCCGCGGTGGGCCGGGTGCCCCGGAGCAGGGCCTCGGCGGAACCGGCCCGCCAGGGACGCGACGCCACACCGCCCAGCGCGATGCGCACGTCGCGCACCACGCCGTCGCGGACGTCGAGCGCGGCGGCGACGGAGACGGTCGCGAAGGCGTACGACGCGCGCTCGCGGACCTTGCGGTAACGCGACCGCAGGCCCGCCGCGGACCCCGGCAGGACGACGGCGGTGATCAGCGCGCCGGGTGGCAACGCGGTCTCGCGGTCCGGCCGGTCACCGACCGGCAGGTAGAACCGCGACAACGGGATCTCCCCGGTGCCGTCGAGCGTCTCGTGGCGAACGACCGCGTCCAACGCGGCGAGCGCCACCGCCATGTCCGAGGGGTGGGTCGCCGCGCAGTGCTCGGTGTGCCCGAGCACCGCGTGGTTGTGGTGCACCCCCGCGATCGCGGCACACCCACTGCCGGGCACCCGCTTGTTGCACGGCTGGGAGAGGTCGGCGAAGTAGCCGCAACGGGTCCGCTGCAGCAGGTTGCCGCCCACCGTGGCCATGTTCCGCAGCTGACCGGACGCGCCCGCCAGGACGGCCTGGCTCAGCACCGGGAACCGGCGGCGCACCTCCGGATCCGCGGCCGCGTCGCTGTTCGTCGTGGTCGCACCGATGACCAGCCCACCGTCCGGTGTGCCGTGGACACCGTCGAGCGGCAGCCGCCGCAGGTCCACCAGCCGGGTCGGCTCCTCGACCCCGCACTTCATCAGGTCGACGAGGTTCGTGCCCCCGCCCAGGTACCGGGCGCCGGTGTCGTCGGCGACCGCGGCGAGCGCGTCGCGGACCCCTGCCGCGCGCTGGTAGGCGAACTCCCTCACACCGCACCCCCGTCGCGTGCCGCGGTCTCGAGCACCGCGCGCACGATCGACGGGTACGCCCCGCAGCGGCACAGGTTGCCGCTCATCCGCTCGCGCACCTCGGCCTCGTCCAGTTCCGGTGCCCGGTCCGGTGCGTCGCCCGCGGTGACAGCGCTCGGCCAGCCCGCGGCGTGTTCGGCGAGCACCCCGACGGCCGAGCAGATCTGCCCGGGGGTGCAGAAGCCGCACTGGAAGCCGTCCAGGCGCACGAACGCCTCCTGGATCGGCCGCAGCCCGCCCTCGGTGGCCAGTCCCTCGACGGTCGTGACCGAGGTGGTGTCGGCGGCGACCGCGAGGGTCAGGCAGGAGAGCACCCGCCTGCCGTCGCACAGCACCGTGCAGGCGCCGCACTGCCCGTGGTCGCACCCCTTCTTCGGCCCCGTGAGGCCGAGGTCCTCCCGCACCGCGTCGAGCAGCGTCCTGCGGTTGTCCACGGACAGCCGGTGGGTCACCTCGTTGACCCGCAGCGATATCTCGCTGCGCGTGTGGTCGGTCATCGCAGTCCTCTCAGGCTGACGACAGCGCGCACCACCTCATGCGCCCGTCGTCGCTCGTCGGCCACCAGCCGACCGCGAACCGTCTCCAGGTTCCTCTGCCCGGCACGCTATAGCCGAGCCCCCGCGGCAGAACCCGTCAGCGGGCAAGCGGGCAGGATCGGGTAAAAAGTCGCGAGTTCTGGTCAACTGCCGCGACGAGCACCGGACGCGCCGGTTCGGACACCCGCGCCCAGGCGGACCGCGTCCCGGCGCGGCGGGTCACCGAACTGCCTGCGGTACTCGCGGCTGAACTGGGCGGGGCTTTCGTAGCCGACCTGACGGCTGACGCCTGCGATGTCGCCGGGATTCGCGGCGAGCAGCAGCCTGGCGTGCTGCAGGCGGATCTGCTTCCGGTACTGGATGGGGCTCATCGAGGTGACGGCCTGGAAGTTGCGGTGGAACGCGGAGACGCTCATGCCCACCCTCTGCGCCACCTCCTCGACGCGGAAGGGCAGCGCGTAGTTGTCGCGGATCCACTGGACGGCCTTGGCGATGTGGCTGAGGCTGCTGTCGGGCAGGCCGAACTGCCGCAGGATGTCGCCCTGCTCACCGGTGAGCAGCCGCCAGATGATCTCCCGCTTGATCAGGGGCGCGAGCACGGGGATGTCGCGCGGCTGGTCGAGCAGCCGCAGGAGCCGGACGACGGCATCGAGCAGTTCGGCGGAGGCGGTGCTGACGGCCAGACCGGCAGGCGCGTCGGGGGCGGGTGCGGGCAGCTCCGCGGCGTCCGCGGCCAGCAGCACCTCGGCAACGGCGGCAGGCCGCAGGTCCAGGCCGAAGCCGAGCGCGGGTTCCCCCGGGCAGGCTCGGGTGAACTGCGCGGTCACCGGCAGGTCGACCGAGGCGATGACGTACTCCCCGGCGCGGTACTCGTACAGGCGGTCACCCAGCGCGAACCGCTTGACGCCCTGGGCGACGAGGGCCAGCACCTGGCCGTAGGTGGTCGGCGTCGGCGGGCTGGGCCGATCGGCGCGGAAGATGCGCACGGCATCGATGTCCGTGCTCAAATCGGGCCGAGCGTGCCGGGCCAGCAAGGCGCGCAACTCGTCGAGCGGCATGGCCATCATTGAAGCACCGCACAACTCGAAGCCGACGAACCCCGGAAGCGGCAGCGCTGTCCGTGCCTTCGCCGTGGCGGCTTCGGTGGCGGTGGCATCGCGGGCCTCACTGCCTCGGAGAACCTGCGCTGACCGACCACGGGCGCGGCGGCGCGGGTGGGAGGTGATCCGGAACCGGGCGGGTCGACCGGGGATTCCTCCTGCAACCTGGCAGGTCCGGTACCGGATACGGTTTCGCATGGCCGATGATGGGCCGATGGACGAGGACACCCCTCATGACCGCATGGACGTGAGTGGCCGAGCCACCAACGTGGTCCAGGCGCGCAACGTGCGGGATGTCCACTTCCACGGCCCGTCCCCGTACCAGGGGAAGATCGCCCTCCCGTGCCTCTGGGGGGCGATTCCCGACATCGCGCCGGGCTACCAACCGCGGGCGAGCACCACGGCGCTCCCCACCACCAGCGGGTGCGCGGTGGTCTTCGGGACCGCCGGGGTCGGCAAGACCCAACTGGTCGCCGAGTACGCCCACCGGGAGTGGAACGGGAACAGGGTCGGGCTCCTGGCCTGGATCACGGCGACCTCCCGCGCGGACCTGGTCTCCGGTTACGCGGCCCTGGCCCAGACCTTGACCGGGCGGGAGGACCCCGACCTCGCGATCCGGATACTCTTCAGCTGGTTCGCCACCACGGACACCCGCTGGCTGGTCGTCCTGGACGACATCTGGCACCCGCAGGACATCGAGAGCCTGTGGCCGCCGTCGTCCCCGGCCGGTCGGACCATCGCCACCACTCGCCGCCAGGACGCGGCCTTCCAGACCCCGGGGCGCAGCTACGTCGAGCTCGGCCTCTTCACCCCGGAGCAGTCCCGGGCCTGCCTCGAGGAGCGCCTGCGCGGTCGGCGGGACCTGCTGCGGGGGGTGCGGGCGATCGGCGAACTGGTCAGCCACCTGCCGCTGGCGATCGGCCAGGTCGCGGCGTACATCGCCGACCGCAGTCTGACCTGCGAGGCGTACGCCGCCCGCTGGAATGACCGGCGGCGCACCCTGAAGGACCTCTTCCCGCCGCAGACCGAGTTGTTGGCCTCGGAACGAGCGGTGGCGACCACGTGGGCGCTGTCGGTGGACCGGGCGAACGAACTGGCACCGCGGGGCGTCGCGGGCAAGGTCCTCGACATCGCCGCCGTGCTCGACGCCAACGGCATCCCCGAATCCGCCCTGGTCTCCGCGGCCGTGGCGGGGTACACGGGCACGGGCGCGACGCGGGACGACCTGAGCGACGCGCTCGGCTGCCTGACCCGCCTCTCCCTGGTCATCAGGACGGGCCAGTCCGGTCAGGTCCGCGTGCACTCCCTCACGCAACGCGCGACCCTGGAGTCGATGGCACCCGGCGACCGGGCCACGTGCATCCAGGTGGCCGCGGACACGCTGCTGGAAGTGTGGCCGGAAACCGACCCCGCGAAATCCCCGAGCCCGAACGCCATCGCCCTGGCCGAGGTCCTGCGGGCGAACGCCACCGCCCTGGCCGAGGTCGCGGGCCCCGCGCTCTGGACCCGCGGCGGCCACGACGTCCTCTTCCAGGTCGGCAACAGCCTCGGCGACGCCGGGCAGCACGAGGCGGCGGCCGACTACTTCCGCGACCTCCACTCCACCGCCACCGAGCACCTCGGGCCCGGCCATCCCAGGGTCCTCATGGCCCGCTACAAGATGGCCTACTGGCAGGCCGTGACCGGGGAAGACGGGGCGATCGGAGAACTCCAGCAGATCCTGGCCGAGCAGGAACGGGTTCTCGGAGCAGGCGACCCGGACGCCCTCAGCACCCGGCACGACATCATCCACCTGCAAGCCGAAGCCGGGGAGACGGACACCGCCATCACCAGCGGGGAAGAACTCCTCGCCAGGCTGACGGACCTCCTCGGCCGGGAGCACCCGGACACCCTGACCCTCCGCCACAACATCGCCCACTGGCGAGCCGAGTCCGGGGACATCGGCACAGCGCTCGCCGAACTCGACGACATCCTGGCCGACCACGTCAGCACCCTCGGCCCACACGACGCGGGCACCCTCAGCACCCGCTACAACATCGCCCACTGGCGAGCGCGCAGCGGCGACGTCACCACAGCACTCGACGAACTCCGGCAACTGCTCCCGCTCCAGGTCGACGTCCTGGGACCCCACCACCCGGACACCCTCAACACCCGCCACAACATCGCCCACTGGCGAGCGCGCAGCGGCGACGTCACCACAGCACTCGACGAACTCCAGCGGCTCCTGCCGGACCAGACCCGCGTCCTCGGGTACAACAACCCCGCCACCAAAACCACCCGTGGCTACATCGCTTACCTCCAGTACCAACTGCGCTGACCCCGGACACCAGAGGCTCAGGGCGCCGTCGAGCAGGGCGCTGTGGCATGTTGTGGTCCTCGCAGGCCCCGCAGCGGCGGCACTGTGTTCGACGGGCGAGGTCATGTGTCCGACTGCCGCCCGGGTGCGAGACCGGGACGGGGAACGTGACGACTCAAGGAGTTCGGTGTGGCCTCTGATGCCCTCGAAGGACCGGTCCCGGCGTTGAGCGGGCGGGGGCAGCCGGTCCTCGACCTGCTGGACAGGGCCATCGGAGCGCAGACACCGCTGGTGCGCAGGAACATCGCCCGGGCCCGCCTGCGCAACCCGGAGGCGACACCGGCGGAGGTCATCCGCACCCTGGAGCGGATGTACGTCAGCGCCCTGGCGGGCACGGGGGCCGCGGTCGGGGGTGCCGCGGCCGCGCCCGCCGTCGGCACCGGGATCGCGCTGGCGCTCTCGGCGGGCGAGCCCTTCTCCTCGATCGTGCTCGGCCGGGTGGCGCCGTTCGGCATCGGCGCGGTCATCGGCGGCGGCGCCAACGCCACCGTCGCCGCCCTGGCCGTCCGCGCCGCGCGGCGCGCGTTCGGGCAGGCCCCGCAGTCGTGGCCCGGGACGGGGCCGGAGCCTGCGCCGCCGGCGGGGGGTCCCCGCGATCAGCCCTCCTGACCGGCGGGGACACACCATTCTCGATATGCCGCCGATATGCCCGTGCTCGTAGCATCGGGGCATGCGAGTGCTGGTGGTCGAGGACGAGCTCTACATGGCCGAGGCCATCCGCGACGGGCTGCGCCTGGAAGCGATCGCTGCCGACATCGCCGGTGACGGGGACACCGCTCTGGAGCTGTTGAGCGTCAACTCCTACGACATCGCCGTTCTCGACCGCGACATCCCCGGGCCCTCCGGGGACGAGGTCGCCGCGAGCATCGTCGCTTCCGGCGGGGGGATGCCGATCCTGATGCTGACCGCCGCCGACCGGCTCGACGACAAGGCCTCCGGGTTCGGGCTCGGCGCCGACGACTACCTGACCAAGCCGTTCGAGCTGCGGGAGCTCGTGCTCAGGCTCAGGGCGCTCGACCGCAGGCGGGCCCACAGCAGGCCGCCGGTGCGCGAGATCGCGGGTCTGCGGCTGGACCCGTTCCGCCGCGAGGTCCACCGGGACGGCCGCTACGTCGCGCTCACCCGCAAGCAGTTCGCCGTGCTGGAGGTGCTCGTCGCCGCCGAGGGTGGGGTCATCAGCGCCGAGGAGCTGCTGGCGCGGGCGTGGGACGAGAACGCCGACCCGTTCACCAACGCCGTGCGCATCACCGTCTCGGCGCTGCGCAAGCGCCTCGGTGAACCGTGGATCATCGCCACCGTGGCGGGCGCGGGCTACCGCATCGACACCGAACGCGCGAGCGGGGACCGTGGGTAGGGCGCCCGGTGTGAGCGTTCGCCTCAAGCTCACCCTCAGCTATGCCGGGTTCCTCATGCTCGCCGGTGCCCTGCTGCTCGCCGTGGTGTGGGTGTTCCTGCTGCGCTACGTGCCCGAGGAGATCGTCTTCACCCCGCAGCGCAGCGCTCCCGGGGTGCCGTGGACGCCCGGCCCGCACGTGCCCGACCGCGCCGACCTGATGCGCGCCTTCGCCCCGAAGGTCGCCGCGATGTTGGCGTTCCTGCTGGTGTTCGGCCTCGTGGGCGGGTGGGTCCTCGCGGGCAGCATGCTCGCGCCCCTGAGCCGCATCACCAACGCCACCCGCCTGGCCGCGAACGGGTCGCTCTCCCACCGGATCCAACTGGAGGGCCGCGCGGACGAGTTCCGCGAGCTGGCCGACGCCTTCGACACCATGCTCGCGCGGCTCGACGCGCACAACGCCGAGCAGCAGCGGTTCGCGGCCAACGCCTCGCACGAGCTGCGCACCCCGCTGGCGATCACGCAGACGCTCCTCGACGTGGCCCGCAGCGACCCGAGGCGGGGCGCGGACGAACTCGTCGACCGCCTCCACTTCGTCAACACCCGGGCGATCGACCTCACCGAGGCGTTGCTCCTGCTCAGCCGCGCCGACCAGCGGTCCTTCAACCGGGAGCGCGTCGACCTGTCCCTCGTCGCGGAGGAGGCCGCGGAGACGCTGCTCCCGCTGGCGGAGAAGCGCGGTCTCACCATCGAGACCTCCGGCGACATCACCCCCACCCTGGGCTCCCACGCGCTCCTGCTGCAGATGACGACGAACCTCGTGCACAACGCGATCGTCCACAACCTGCCCGAGCGGGGCACCGTGTGGGTCACCACCGGCGTCCACCTCGGGACCGCGGTGCTCACCGTCGAGAACACCGGCCAGGAGCTGGCCCCGCACCTGATCTCCACACTCGTCGAACCGTTCCAGCGCGGCACCCAGCGCATCCGCGACGACCACGCGGGGGTCGGCCTCGGCCTGGCGATCGTCAAGAGCATCGCCCAGGCGCACGACGGGACGCTCACCCTCACCCGCCGGGCCGCGGGCGGGCTCAGCGTGACGGTGCGGCTGCCCGTCGCGCCACCGGGCAGCGACCGGTGACGGTCAGCGGAGCCCGGCCGGGCCGGGGTGGTGGCCGGTGTCGGCGGGGTGCGCCAGTCGTATCCGCACACTTTCCCCCCGGGGTTCGACTACGCGATGGGAAAATCGAAGTAGGTGGACGGGTAGGGCTCGTCCTCCAGCGTGTAGTGCCACCACTCGCACTCGTAGGCGGTGAAACCGCAGGCCTCCATCACCGAGCGGAGGTGACGGCGGTTTTCCGCTTCGAGCCGCGTGACCCCCGGCGCCCCGTGGTGTGAGATCACATCCATCAGGTCGTGGTCGCCGCCCATGTGCGCGAGTTCACCGGTGGCCAGGTGGTAGAGCGTCAGGTCGACGGTACTGCCCCGGCTGTGCCCCGACTTCGCCGCCACGTACCCCCTTTCGAACATCTCGGCCTTGTCGATGTGCGGGTAGTGCCGCAGCTTCGTCCGGCCGTCCTCCGGCTGTCGTGACCAGCGCAGGAAGCAGTCCACGGCCCGTTGCGGGCGGTAGCCGTCCCAGAGCAGCAGGCCGAAGCCGAGGGGCGCGGCCTTCTCCCGCACGCCCTCCAGGGCCGCGCACAACGCCCTCGTGCCGACGATGCGGTTCACCGCGTACCCGTCCACGGGTTTGCCGGTGAAGTTGTCCCAGGTGGCGTACTTGGCGTCCCAGCGCACTCCGGGCACGAACTCGTCCACGAAGACGAAGTCCTCCCCCATCACGACTTCCCCGCCAGGGCCGACGACACCGCCCGGTCGATCACTTCGGCGAGAGGGATCCCGGCGGCCGCCATCATCCTCGGGTAGCGGCTGTAGGAGGTCATGCCGGGGAAGGTGTTGACCTCGTTGAGGACCACCGTGCCGTCCTCCCGCAGGAACATGTCCACCCGCGCCAGCCCCGAGCACCCCAGGGCGCGGTAGATGGCCTTGGCCACCTCCTGGACGTGCGACCGGGTCCGCACCGGGATGTCCGCGGGAACGGTGACCGTCGAGTTCTCCGAACCGCTCTCCGGGTCGTTTTCCTGGTGGATCCGGAAAAACCCGTGGGACAGCGAGATCCGGTCGACCTCGCCCGCGATCAGGTCCGGCCCGTTCCCCAGGATCGCGCACCCGACCTCGCTGCCGACGACAGCCCCTTCGACCAGCACCTTCGAGTCGTACCGCCGTGCGGTCGCCACCGCGCCCGGCAATTCTTCTCGGCGAGTCACCTTGCTGACGCCGAAGGACGACCCCGAGCGCGCGGGCTTGACGAAGACGGGATAGGTGAGCGGTTCGGGGTCGACGTCCTCGTTCGCCAGGACGGTCCAGAAGTCCGGCGTCGGGATTCCCGCGGCACCGGCGACCACGTACGCGAGCGACTTGTCCATGCACAGCGCGGAACTCTGGACGTCGCAGCCGACGTAGGGGATGCCGGAGAGCTCCAGCAAGCCCTGCACCGCACCGTCCTCGCCGAGCTTGCCGTGCAGGACGGGCAGCACGAGGTCCAGGCCGATCACCTCGACCTCCCCGCGCCCCAGGACGAGCAGTCCGCGGGCGCTCCGGTCCGGTGACAGCACGACCGGGCGCCCCCCGTCCTCCCAACCCGGGTCGGGGCCGTCGCAGAGCCGCCAGGCGCCGCTCTCGGTTATCCCGATCCAGAACGGTTCGTACTTGTCCGCGTCGAGGTGCTCGGCGATTTCCCGAGCGGACTTGACGGAGACGGGGTGCTCCTCGGAAACTCCCCCGAAAACTATTCCGATTCTCATATCCAGTGCTGCTTTCTGCTCTCGAAGTCCAGGCAGTTGACGATGGAGTTCTCGACGGTGTCGGCCAGCGCGCGGTCCGTGTGGTAGGCCGAGTGCGGACTGATGATCACGTTGGGCATTTCCTGCAAGCGCAGCAGCAGGTCGTTCTCGATGGGCCCGTTCCGGCGGTCCGCGTAGAAGATCCCCTCTTCGCCTTCGAGGACATCCAGCGCCGCGCCACCCAACCCACCGCTTTCCAGGGCGGAGACCAGGGCCCGGGTGTCGAGGAGTGGACCACGCCCGGTGTTGACGACGTACGCGCCGCGCTTCATCTCCCCGATGCGCCGACGGTCGAGGAGGTGGTGGGTGTCGGCGTTGAGCGGCGTGTGGAGCGTGACCACGTCGACCTGCTGCACCAACTCGTCAAGGGGAAGGCATTCGGCGGGGGTTCCGGGGCGGATGTCGTGGGCCAGGACGCGACAACCGAAGCCCCGCAGCCTGTCCATGACCGCCGTGCCGATGCGCCCCGCTCCGACCACCCCGACGGTCAGGTCGCGCAACTCTTTCCCGCGTTCGTCACCCAACCGGTAGTCGTGGGCATCCGTGCGCCTGATGGTGGCCTTGGCGCTGCGCACGGCCATCAACATCAGCATCAGCGTGTAGTCCGCCACGCTGTCCGGCGAATAGGCGACGTTCCCGACGGTGATGCCGACGCTGTTCGCGTATTCCACGTCGATGTGGTCGTACCCGGCGCTCCTCGTGGAGACGTACACCACGCCTGCTCGGCTGAGCGCGCGGAGAGTCCGGTCGGGAACCCGGTTCTTGTGACCGACGCTGACGCACCGGTTCCCGGCCGCCAGTGCGGCGTTGCCTTCGGACACCGCGGCCTCGACGATGGTCGACCGCACGCCGAAGCGGGGCGCCATCTCCCGGAACAGGTCAGCCTCGTCCTGTTCGCACCCGTAGACCGTGATCCCCATTCCCGCAACGGCGGGGAAAGGCACGACCGCAGGCGATCGGGTGCGGCAGGCCGCTGCCCGTGCCGGTTCGCTGTGGGTCATGCCGCCAGTCAAGACGGCGTGGTGTTGCAGGCACGTATGCGGTTTTTGATATGCGGGCGATAAGGTTCCGGAACCGGCGGGGATTCCGCCGCGGTTCAGCCGCTGCCGAGCAGGGCGACGCGGATCCGCTGGTGGGGCGTCACCGACCCGCGGTGTCCCGGTGGGCCACCAACCGCACACCACGACTCAGCCGCACGCGAACTTGATCAGCTCGACGAAGCACCCGACCGACAGGAGTGTCACCGTGACCGACGACGACGCCGTTCTGCCCCACACCGGCGCCGGAGCCCCGACGGGGTCGGGGTACGGCCTGCACCACGTCCAACTGGCGATCCCGCCCGGAACCGAAGACGAGTGCCGTCGCTTCTACGTCGGCCTGCTCGGCCTGCACGAGGTGCGCAAGCCCCCCGCCCTGGCTGCCCGCGGTGGGCTGTGGGTGCGGGGCGACACCCTGGAGATCCACCTGGGCGTCGAGGACGACTTCCGGCCCGCCCGCAAGGCGCACCCCGGCATCGTCGTGCGGGCGCTGGACGACCTCGCCGAACGGCTCGGGAGCGCCGGGGTGGCGGTCGACTGGGACGACGGGTTCCCGGGCTTCCGCCGCTTCTACTCCTGCGACTGCGTCGGGAACCGCTTGGAGTTCATGACGCCGGAGGCCTGACCGCCTGCTGTCCCGCCTTGCGCCGCTTGAACCGGCTCACGAGCGCGTCCGCGGCCAGGAACACCAGCAGGCTCGCGCCGACCACGGGGAGCACCCACGCCAGCACCGCGACCCCGAGCAGGACCACGACCAGCGGGCCGCCCGCCAGTTGGCGCCACACCGGGCGCGGCAGCGACTCCCACCGCCTCCGGTACGGGTTGTGGATCCACCACATGCGGTAGCCGAGGGCGAGCAGGGCGAACGTGGCCGCCGCCAGCAGCGCGAGGACGATCTGGTTCGCGAGGCCGAACAGGGTGCCGGTGTGGAACTGGGTGGCCAGGGTGCTGAGCTTCGCCACCGGCGAGTAGTCGCTCCAGTCGAGGTGTTCGGTCACCCCCTCGGTGTAGGGGTCGATCGCCACGGCACCCCGGTGGATGGGCAGGCCGTCCGAGATCTCCGTGACGGTGAAGGGCATACCCGAACCCGACGGCGGGGTCACGGCCAGTTCGCCGCTCAGCCCGGCGGCCTTGGCGGCCACCACCGCGCGGTCGATGTCGATGGGCTGGCCACCCACCGGGACCGGCACCGGGGCCGCGGCGAGCACGGGGGCCCGCAGGCGGGCGGGGTCGGTCGTCGAGTCCGCTCGACCGCCCGCGAACTGGGTCATGGTGAGCCCGGTCCCGGCCAGGAGCACCAGGCCGACCGCGAGCCACAGGCCCGCGGCGCCGTGGATCGCCCGCAGCCGCGTCCACCCCATCTTGTCGCGGACGGACGGCAGGAGCACTTCGCGCCGGGTGCGCTTGCGGCGGGTGCGGGCCAGCCACAGCACCAGGCCGCCCACGGCGATGAGGGGGACCCAGCTCGCGGCGAGTTCGGCGTAGAGCCTGCCCGGCGCCCCCAGGTGCAGGTTGCCGTGGAACTGGCGCAGCCACGTGTTGGCGGGCAGCCGGTTCTCGACCGTGGTCAGCTCGCCGTTGATCAGCCTGGTGTACGGGTCGACGAACACCGTGCGGTCCTCGGTCCCGTTCGGGCCGGGGACGGCCAGCACCACCCGGGTGGTGCGGTCGTCGGCGGGCGGGGTGAGGACGGCCTTGAGCGTCGCCTCCGGGTGGGCCGTGAGCGCTGCCCTGACCTGTTCTGCGAGGGGGCGGCGCACCTCGCCGACGTGGTGCACGTGCAGGTCGGACCGGTAGAGGCTGTCGTGGATCTGCGGGCTGAACACGTAGACGAGCCCGGTCAGGCACAGCGCCGCGAGGAAGGGCGCGACCACGATGCCCGCGACGAAGTGCAGCCGCCGGGCGACGATCTGCAGGACCGGGCTCAGGCGCGGTCGGGCGGCGGCCCGGCGGGTGGGGGCGGTGGGGGCGGCGGGGGGCGAGGACAAGGCGACTCCCAGGCGGCTGGTGGGGGCGTTCATCGCACGTCGATGGGTTGCTCGACCGTGTGCGTGCTGCCGTCGGCTGCCCGCAGGGTCAGGGCGAGCTGCCACCGCCCGCGCTCGGGCACCGTCGCCCAGCCCGTCCAGTAGCCGGGGCCCGCGCGGTCCAGGGGCACCGGTTCCGCCCGGTTGTCGCGCTTGAGGGTGGTGGTCACGGCGGTGTGGGCGCCGTGCGGGCCGAGGACCGACACGCGCACGTCGAGCCGGTCGGCGGTCGGGATGAGGACCAGGTCCAGCGAGCCCTGCCCGCTCGGGGTGCCGGTGTCGTAGGTGAGCCGCGCGGGCGGGGCCTGTTCGCGGATCGCCGCCGGGGCCCGGCCCACCGGGCCCGCCGCGTGCGCGCTCTGGCCGGGGTCGATGGCGATCAGCGTCGCGGTGGTCGCGGTGATCAGCGCGGCGGCTCCCGCCACCCCCACGACCTGGTGGCCGAGCCGGGTCGACCGCGCCTTCGCGGACCCGCCCGCCGTGCCGCGGGAGAGGAGCCAGGCGAAGGCGGCGAAGACCGCGGCCACGGCGAGGGCTCCGGCGGGGAGCAGGCCGAAGCCGTGCCCGAGCCAGACCTGGGCGGTCCCGGCGACGGCGAGCAGCACCGCGCACCCCGGCACGAACCGCGCGAGCCGGGCCACGGCGTGCCGGTGGCGGCCGACCGGGAACCGGAGCAGGACCAGGCCGCCCACCGGGACGGCCAGGGCGAGGAGGAGACCGATGTCCGCGGCGAGCGCGAGGGGGGACGGTGAACCGAGCGGTCGCGGGTCGGCGAGGGGCCAGGTGGCGAAGACCGCCGACGCGCAGCCGAGCACCGCCGCGCCGCGCGACCACCGCTCGACCGCCGTGGTCGCGGGCGGGTTCACCACCAGCAGCGCGAGGCCGAGGGTGGCGGGTAGGAGGGTGGCGAGGCGGGCGAGCAGCGCCGCGCCCCCGCCGGACTCGACGGCGGCCGAGAGCAGCGACGGGTCGAGCGCGTCGCGCCACGGCACCCACGCCGCGTACGGCCCGAACGACACCAGGGCGACGAGCGTGCTCCCGACCAGCAGCCACCAGGCGACCTTGACCAGCCGACGGGTGACCCTGGCCCGCACGGCGGGGGGCCCGAGCGAGGCGACGAAGAACGCCAGGCCCGCGAGCAGCACCATGGCCGCGACCGCCAGCGCCCGCGCCGCCAGGTGCACGGCCGCCACGACCGGGTCGCGCGTCGTCTCGATCGCGGGGATGCCGCCGGGCTGGATCGGGCGGGACACGTCGAAGGTGAAGGAGCCGCTGATGGGTTCCAGCCCGCTCGACGGCGCGGTCCACGCCACGGCGTAGGTGCCTTCGTTGCGCTGCGCGGGCATGGGGACGGAGATCGCGTCCTCCCGGCCGTCCGGGTGGGTCGGCCGGGTGAAGATCACCTGCCTGCCGCCGGGGTCGAGGACGCGCACGGTGGCCAGGGCGGCGGGCACCGGGCGGTCGAAGGTCAACACGACTGCGTCGGGTGACTTGACGACCTCGGTGTTGCCCGGGGAGGTCGTCACGAGCACCGGGTCCCCGGTCGCCTGCGGGGTCGTGGCGAGCAGCGCGCCCCAGCAGGCGGCGACCAGGAGCAGCAGCGCGACGAGCTGACCGGCCGAGCCGCGCGGGCGCGCGACCGCGGCGCGGGGGCGTTCCTGCACGGTCGTCACTCGGCGCCCACCCCGCTCTCCTCGACGCGCCCGGCCTTCGGCGCCGCGGCACCGGGTCCCGCGGTGTCCTGCTCGTCGGCACCGGGTTCCGCGGTGTCGGGCTTCGCGGTGTCGGGTCCCGCGGCGGCCGTGCTCAGCCTGCGGCGGTGGGACCGGTACCCGACCACCGCGATCACGGCGAGCGCGAGGCCCAGCGCGCCCCACAGCACGGCGAACGGGGGCCCGCCGGTGGTGCCCGCGCTCTGCGCCTCCTGGTCCGCGGGGGCGGCGGCCTCGACCACCTGGAACGGTTGCGCCGCGTCGACTTCGCCCGCCGGGGCCACGGCTGCGGGAGCCGCGCCCCCGCCCGCGCCGGAGCCCGCCCCGAAGTTGATCACCGGAGCGGGCGCGGTGTCCTGGCCCCAGCGCGAGACCTCCCCGTTGGCGTAGGTCTGCGTCGCCCCGAGCAGTAGCTGTCCCTCGGTGGGCAGCGGGCCCATGGTGACGAGGAACTGCTCGAACTGCCTCGGGCCGATCGCGCCGCCTTCGAGGACGAGGGCCCCCACGACCTCGCGGATCACCTTGCCGTCCGCCTCGATCGGCGGGTCGAGCGGCCGGGGGCGGATGGTGGCTTTCCAGCCCGGTGCCGAGGCGACCTTGATGTAGGGCACGGGCGGGGTCGCCGGGAAGACCAGTTCGAGCCGGGTGGACTTGGTGTCGGTTCGCTCGTTGGCCAGCCGGAAGGCGAAGGTGCGCGTGCCGCCGCCGTCGGCGCGGTCGGGCACTATGGACACTTGGGCGGCGGCGGGCGCCGACAGCGCGATCGCGCCGAGCACGGCCGCGAGCAACGCGGACAGGCCGCGGGGGAAAACTTTCCGGCGGTAGGCCATGAGGGGCTCCTGAGCAGAGTGGTCCGGGACCGGGAACTCCCCCGGTCCCGGACCACTACCGTGTTGGTGTCAGCAGGTGGACTTGTCGATCGGGTTGAGCTGCTGGCAGGTCAACTGCGACCGCCAGCTCCCCTGGTTCTGCTGGGCCCACCCGTTGTAGACGAGCGGGATGGCCAGCACGCCCTGGCCGCCGTAACCCGACTTCCCGGAGATGGAACCGTCCATCTTGGTCTTCGAGGTCGCGTCGAGCGTCAACTGGCCCGCGATCTTCGCGTCGTCGAGGGCGCCGTCGCCGTTCGGGTCGACATCGATGATCTGCATGACGTTGGCGAACTTGTTGGAGACGTAGCCGTAGTAGCCGCCGCCCTTCTTGGCACCGAAGTTGATGCCGTGGCAGCCCGCCGAGCACGGCAGGTCCTTGACGATCTTGTTGGTCCTCGGGTCGATGACCGTGACCGTCTGGGACAGCACGTTCGCCGCGAGCATCGCGTTGCCGTCCGGGGTGACCGGGAGCTGGATCGTCAACCCGCCGAACGGCGTGCCGCTCTTCGGGCCGTCCTGCGGGCTGTAGTTGGCCCACAGGTCGATCGTCTTGCTGTGCGCCATCTGCCCGTTGTCCGCGCAGGCGTCCTGCGCCAGCGAGACGCACGTGAGCGTCTGGCCGAGGAAGTCCGCCGTGTAGAACGTCGAGGAGTCCGGGGTCATGCTCGTGGCGATCGGGAACTGGCCCGTCTTCTCGGTGCGGATCGTGCCGGTCGGCATGTCGATCACCGACGCGTTGTTGGTCATCACGTTCGGGGTGACCACGGTCTTGCCGTCCGAGCTGGTCCAGTGCGCGTGCGGGTGCCGGACCTCACCGGTCGGGCTGACCGTGATCTTGCGGAGCACGTTCGTGCCGCCCGGTGCCAGCTCGACGACCTCGTTGCCCGCGTTGATGCCGATGATGAGGTTGTCGCTGCCCGGTGCCGTCATCACGTGCGCCGGGTTGTGGCCGACCTGCGTGGACCGGACGAACTCGCCGGTCTCCCGGTCGAACACGTCCACCTTGTCGGCGAACCACTCGGTCTGGTACAGGTACTTGTAGTCCTTGTCGGTCCACATGTTGTGCGGGTTGTTCATGTTGATCGACGGGGCGCCGATCTTGCGGTCGACCGTCCAGTTGGTCACGTCGACCTTGGTGGCCGAGCCGACCGCCTTCTTGCCCGCCCACTCCTCGACCTCGGTGTCGATCCACACCTCGCCGACGCCGGGGACCTCGGGGAGCTGGTTGCCCTTCGACAGGGTCCTCGGGTACGAGAACTTCTTGTCGAAGTAGGCGTCCAGGTTCGGGATCAGCACCGGGTTGCCCGCGGCGTCGTACTGCAGGATCGGCACCGGCGGCTGGATCGCGTTGAAGCTGTTCTCCGAGTCCGCCTTGTACTGCTGCCAGTTGTTCGGGTTGGTGATGTTGAAGAACGTGTTCACCAGCCGGTTGATGATGTCGGAGTTGGTCGGGACGACGAGGTTGCGCGCGTTCACCATCGACGCCTTGCCGAAGTCGAGGCCGATGGTGAGCGGGTCGTCGACCACCACCGCGCCCAGCATGTACGGGGTCACCATGTCGGTGAACGCGTACAGCCCGGGCTCGGTGAGCTGGATCGACCGCTGGCCGAAGAACGCGCCCGCGGGGTTCTCGTAGGGGAAGCCCTCAGCGCCCTCGGGGGCGATCAGGCCCATCGGGTTGCGGATGCCGGTCGACTCCTTCGGGTCGACCACGAAGTTGACCGTCACCGGCGCGCCCTTGACGGCGAACTTGGCGAGGTCGTTCAGGGCACCCTGCAGGTCCACGCCGACCGGCAGGGAGTTCAGGTTGAACGGCTGGTCGGCACGCATCGAGCCGAGCTGCTGGGCGAACTTGCCGAGCAGGTTCTCCGCCTTGGCCGCCGCCGGGGCGGCCTGCCGGTTGGCCGTCCCGATCGCCTTGACCGACGCCAGGGTGCTGTCGAGGTTGAGCGCCTTGCCCAGTTCGCCGCCGAGCGAACCGAGCAGCGGGAGCTGGCCGAGGAGGTTCCCCGTCAGGTTGCCGACCGCGCCGACGAGGTCGGAGTTCAGGAGGCTGGAGAGTTCACCCCCGGTGGTCAGTCCACCCAGCGTGCCGAGCCGGGGCATGACCGCCACCGCCAGGGACTGGTCTCCGAACAGGTTCAGCCCGGAGTCGAACCACTTGCCGTTGTCGTCCCGGAGGTGGAACGTGATCGGCACGGGGGCGAGCCCGATGGGCTGCTGGGCCGAGGCCGGGATCACGGCCACCGAGGAGATGCCGAGGGTGGCGACCGAGAGCGCGGCCACCGCCTTGGCGCGACGCCACCTCCGGTGGGCTCCTGGCGGAGCTTCTGGGAACATGGGTTTCCTTCCTATTCCTGTCCGGCCCGGTGGGAATCGGGCTGTCCGAACGAGGGAAAGTGAATCACGGAAAACAGGATCTACTCGGTTTCTTCCTGTTAACGAGAAGTGAAATAGACGATCGTGAAAAATGTTCTCGCGGTGAGGAAAAGCGTCGAGAAAAGAGCTGGGAGCGTTTGCGTTGAATACTTCCCTGCGCTCAGCCGAGCAGGCCGAAAACGACGCAGAGCAACGGCCCCAGCAATCCGCTCGAATCGCATTCCGGAGCGGGCGGGGGCGGGGTGGGTCGAGGGGGCGGCGGTGTGGTGGTCGGGGGCCTGACGACCGGCGGGTCGGACGGTCGCGGCGGTGCGGGCGGAGTTCCGGTGGGAGGCGGTGGTGGCGGAGGAGGAGGCGGGAGCGATTGCCCCGGTGAGGGCGGCGGTTCCCAGGTCGGTGCCGGTCGACCGGGTGTCCCCGGCGGCGCCTCGACCGGGGGGACGCGGCCTGCGGCGACCGCCTGCCCGACACCGGCCGGGCGGCCCTCGGCGGTCGGACCCGGTTCGGGCACCGTCACCGGCGGTGTCGGGACCGGTGGCGCGGGAAGCGATCCGGTGCTCGTGGGTGGGATGATGACCGGGAACTCCGGTCCGGGCGCGGAGACCTGGGCGACCCGCGGTGGCGGGTCACCGAGGTGACCCGCCACCGTCCAGAACGCCCAGCCGCAGGACGCGGCGGCGACGAGGGCCGCCGCGCGGGTACCGAGTTTTGTCGTCAGCGCAGCCATGTCAGAGGTCCAACACCAGCTTCCGACCGCGGGAGCGGGACACGCAGATCATCATCGTCTCGTTCGCGGCCTGCTCCTCGCTGGTCAGCAGCGAGTCGCGGTGGTCGGGGACCCCGGCGAGCACCGGGGTCTCGCACGTCCCGCACGTCCCGCCGCGGCACGACGACAGCACCGGCACACCCGCGTCCTCGGCCACCTCCAGGATCGACCGGTCGGCGGGCACCGACAGCGTCAGCCCGGACTGGGCGAGCTCGACGTCGAACCCCGTCACCGGGCCGGTGTTCTCCTTGGGCGAGAACCGTTCCACGTGGAGGGTGAGCCCCGGCAGACCCGCGCAGAGCTCCTCGGCCACGGCCAGGAGCGGTTCGGGTCCGCAGCAGTAGACCGCGGTGCCGGTGCCCGCTCTGGCCAGCACCCCCGACACGTCGGGCAGTCCCGCTTCGTCGCGGGGCCACAGCACCACCCGGTCGCCGTACCGCTCCCGCAGCCACGCGGCGAACGCCATCGACGTGCGCGACCGCCCGCCGTAGAGCAGTTGCCAGTCCGCGCCGTCCGCCTCGGCCGCGGCGACCATCGGGATGAACGGGGTGATGCCGATCCCGCCCGCGACGAACAGGTACCGCTCGGCGCGGACGTACGGGAAGTTGTTGCGGGGCCCGCGGATCCGGACCCGGTCACCGGGGCGCAGCGCGTCGTGCACGAACGCGGACCCCCCGCGCCCGGCGCGCTCGCGCAGCACGGCGACTTCCAACACCGAGCGGTCACCGGGGTCGCCGCACAGCGAGTACTGGCGGACGGTGTCCGGCCGCAGCACCAGGTCCACGTGGGCACCCGGGGCCCACGGCGGGAGCGGGTCCCCCGCCGGGTGGCGGAACACCAGCCGGACGACGCCGTCGGCGATCGTCTCCTTGTGCGCCAGCAGCACTTCGAGGTCGAGGTCGGCCGAGGGAAGGAGGTGGGTGGTCATGGCTCTCCCGGTCTTTGCGCGTGGGTTCGAAAAACAAGTCAAACGAGCGCCGGAAACAGCGAAATGGCTGGACAATGAATTCCGTGTATCGCCGTTTTCACGGCGCGCGGCGGGGGCGGTGAGCTTTTCCGCAAACCCGAGTCGGCGCTGCTGTCAAATACTACTCATTTCTGCTGTCGCCACCAGAGGTCATTTCGCAGGTCACATCGATCAATCGAGCGCGAAGCGCACCGACAGCAGGCCGGGGCGGGGTCGCGGCCACTCCCGCAGCATGTCGTCGTGCTGCGCGGGCCACTCGCAGACGATGACGTTGAGCCCCCTGCCGAACTGGTCGGTGAGCCGGGTCAGGAACTCGTCGGCCTGCCGCGCGTCGAAGGCCCCGCGCTGCGCCTGCAGGAACACCACCCCGCGGTGCGACAGCGCCAGCAGGAGGTTGACGTCGCCGAAGTGGTCGCGGAACCCGGTCAGCAGGTTCTGCCTGCCCGAGACCGGACCGCGGCGCGAGTCGACCGGGGTGTGCGGGCGCGTCCAGGTCAGCCGCAGCACCTCCGCGCCCACGATCCAGTCGTTGCCGGGGCGGGCCTCCCCCGGGCGGCCCGACGGCACCCGGCCGCGCCGCACCTGCGGCAACCGGCGCTCCTCGACCAGGCCCCACCGGGCCAGGTACTGCGACACCGTCGGCGAGCTGATCAGGATGCCGAACTCCCTGCGGACCAGCTCGGCGATCGCCTGCCTGGTCCACAGCCGCTGCGGCAGCCCGCACGCCTCGGGCGGGCCCGCCACGATCGCCCGCACGACCCGCGCCTGCTGCGCGGCCGACAGCGCGAACTGCTCGCCGGGCCGCCGCCCCCGGCGCCGCGGCCGCAGGGCATCGTCGCCCCGGCGCCGGTACTCGGCCACCCACGCGCCGACGGTCTTGCGGGAGACGCCGAACAGGCGGGCGACCTCCGCCCTGGTCACCCCCGCCTCGACGGCCGCGACCGCCCGCCGCCGGAGCGCTTCGAGGGCGTCCGCGGAGAGGCTGCGCGCGTCACCGCTGGTCACGTTCGGGTCCCGAGTGGTGGTGGCGGCTGCGCTGTTCGTGGCGGACTTCCTCTCGTGAACGGGATGTCACCGCTCGTCCCTCCTGCGGAGAACCTCGTGACCGGGGGCGACGGCCCTGCGCGACCTGCCCTGTTCAGCGCGGGAAGCGCAAACCCCACCTGCGCACCAGTTGGGCGCTCACCCCGGCCAGCAGCAGGATCGCCGCCAGGACCGGCAGGGAGAGTTCGTCGGGCAGCCGCGTGGGCAGCGCCTGCACCCGCCCGGCCGAACGCGGCGTGTCGGCCACCACCGGCACGACGTCCGCCCGCGGCTCCGCCGACCCGGCCGGGAGCCGCGCGTCGACCGCCACCGGCACACCGCCCGCCTGCGGCACCCCCGACCCGGCGCCCACCGGGAGGTCGAACCCCGGTAGCTGTCCCGGGAGCGGGGTGCCGAACACCGTGCCGCCGCTCGACGTCGCACCGGGCACGGCCGCGACCACCCACTGCCGCCCCGCGGTCGGGGTGCCGTCGCCGCCCGGCGGGACCGCACCCCCGGCGGGTGGCGGTGGCGGGGGCGGCGCGGGCGTGGACTCCGGGGGCGCACCCGGGACCCCGCCGCGCACGAGGATGCGGCAGAGCGGGGTGAGCACCGTGTCCACAGTGGAGAGCAGTGGGGTGAGCACCGGCGCCAGCACGGGCAGCTCGCCGAGGCGCGCCAGCACCGCGTCGGCGATCCGGTCCCCCGGGATCTCGGCCTCACCGGTGGGGACCGTCCCCACCGGGATGGGCGCCGTGGTCGCCCAGACCGACCGGAACACACCCGTCAGCAGGCCCAGCGGGTCCAGGGGGGCGAGCGCGGACACCACGGGTTCGGTCACCGACGCGGGCGCCAGCGCCACCTGCCCGCCCGGCGTGCCGGTGACGATGGCCGCGCAGTCGGCCACCACCACCGGGGCCTCGTCCGCGACGGCGGGCGTCGCGGACAACAGGGTGAGCGACAGGGCACCCGCGGTGAGAAATGGTCTGGTTCGCACGTGCCGCCTCCTCGAGCGCCGGACTCTTGGCCCAGTCTCAGGTATTCGCCGTTCGCGTGTGCCAGGCTGGGAAAACCGGACCACGACATGGTGGCAGCCGCACCGCTTTGTTGACCAGCAGGCGAAAAACAGGCGGTCTGCTTCGTTGCGCCGATGTTGCCGCCACCGGTGAATGTGCCCCCACCAGGGCCTACGCGACTTCTCGTCCATTGTGGATGGTAAAGGTGAATCGCCTTCGGCTGGCAAATACCGGACACCCCGACAGCGGCGGGAACGAGGTCGCGACGGGACCGGCGCGGATCACCTGTAACCCCTTCAAGGCAGGGACGGCACTTCTGTTCCACGACATCACCGCGCCCGATCGCCGAACCGGGAGAACATTTACGCGCGGGTAACACGCAGCGGGCACGAAAAAAGCCGCCGATCCGGAATCCGGATCGGCGGCCTCGTCGGCACCGGCCTCAGGTGGGCCGCACGGCATCCCGCCCCGGCCCCGCGCACTCGCCCAGCAGCGCGGCGTGGGCGGCGGGCCAGTCGTACGGGACCAGCCGGACGTCGCGACCGCACTGGATCCGCAGCCTGCGCCGGAAATCGGCGATGCCGGTGAACGGGGTCCTCCCCACCAGGAAGTGCAACGTGCCGCGGCCGCCGACCGCCACCAGCGCGTGCAGCTCGTCGGTGCCCGCGGGCGGGCGCGGGTGCGTCCAGGTCACCGACAGCGTCCCCGGCGGGCAGCCCGCCCGCCGGGACACCCCGCCGTCGCGGCCCAGGAGTTCCCACCGGAGCAGGTACTTGTCGATCGTCGTCCCGGCCAGCACGAGCCCGCACTCGCGCGCGATCAACTCGGAGACGGCCTTGCGCGTCCACACCAGCCACGGCAACCCGGCCTCGTCGGGCGGCCCGGCGGCCAGGGCCTCGACCACCTCGCGCTGCTGCGCCGCGGACAGCACCAGCCGCTCCCCGGCCCGCCGACCGCGCGGCCGGGGCCGCAGCGTCGACTCACCGCCGGACTGGTAGGCCCGCACCCAGGTGCCCACCGCCTTCCTGGACACCCCGAACATGCTCGCGACCCGCGTCTGCGACAGCCCCGACCCGACCGCGGCCACGGCCTGCCGCCGCAGCTGTTCCAACGCGTCCATCGGCAGGCTCCTGGCGCCGCCCGCGCCCCGGCCCCGCTGAACCTCCACCATCGCCACCCCATCCTGTTCCGGGCTACGGTTGGACCTTTCCCGCGCACGAGTCCCGCAGGCGGCCCCGGACCGACGACCACCGCCTCGCCCGCACGACAACACCCCACCCGCGGACACGGGAGCGACCGCGTCCACACCGGACACTCCGGCCACGTCGGGCGGGCACCACCGCGATCCCGGCGGGGTGCGGCACCGGCAACGGCGTCGACGCCCCGATCCGCGGTGCCGGTGCGCGCGGTCGCCCTTCCGCGGGGCTCACTGCCGCGACCGGACCACTCCCGGTACGACCGGATGGTGGAACGAGGAATATGTTCCGGGCAACGGCACGGGAACACGTGACGGGCGGGTGAAGCTTTGTTGACAGTTCTTTACCGGGAGTTCCCCGCCTCCCGGACGCACCCGGCGATCCGCCGCGGGTCGCGCGAAAGGCACCGGGGCTCTCCGAAACAGGTGCCACGCGTTCGGCGCACCCGGCGTCGCGCAGCGCTCTTCTTCCCAGCTCAGACCGACTGCACCGGCACCCTGTGGGTCCGAACGAGTGAATCACCTATTTGCCTGGAGCCCTTTCCCTTGACTCGGCGCGGTTCTCGGCCGACCGGTTCAGGTGCGATCGGCGGGGAGTTCGCGCATCCCGCGCAGCGGCGAGAAGAACACCCAGCCGACCGCGAGCCACGCGCCCAGGGCGGACACCAGCAGCACCGGGCGCAGGCCCACCGCGTCGCCGAGCACGCCACCGAGCAGGCTCCCGACCGGGATCACGCCGCGGATCGCCCACCGGACGGCCGCGTTCATCCGGCCGCGCAGCTCCGGCGGGCACACCGACTGGCGGTAGGTGATCTGCAGGACGTTGTAGAGGACAACGCAGAAGCTGTTGGCGAACAGCCCGGCGGAGACCAGCAGCACCCCGGGACCGGCCGAGGCGAGCGGGATCAGCGCGGTCAGCCCGCCGACGGACAGCTTCCCCAGCCAGAGCAGGCGTGCCCCGCCCAGGCGCGCGGCCAGCGGGCGCGCGAGCAACCCCCCGACGACTCCCCCGGCCCCGCCGACGCCGAGCACGACGCCCGCGGTGGCACCGGAGGCCCCCAGCTCCCGCACGAGGAACACCACGACCACCGTGGTGGTGATCGCGTCGAAGAAGTTGGCCGTGGCGCTGCACGCGACCACGCGGCGCAGCACCGGGTGGCGCCAGGTGAACCGCAGCCCACCCAGCAGCTGCTCCCGGACACCCCGCGGCGGGGGCGGGCGCCTGCGGTCCCGGGCGCGGATGGCCAGCAGCGTCGCGGCGCTGACCGCGAAGGACGCGGCGTCGAGCAGCAGCACGTCCGCCGCGGGGACCAGCAGCACGGCCAGACCGGCCAGGCTCGGCCCCAGGACCGCGGCCACGGCGTTGGTGGTCGCGATGCGGCTGTTGCCGTCGGTCAGCCGGTCCGGCGGCAGCAGCTCGGGGACGTAGCTCTGCCAGGACACCTCGAACAGCACCGAGAACGCGCCCAACAGCAAGCCCGCCGCCACCAGGTGCCCGACGCGCAGCCCGCCGAACGCCGCCGCCACGGGCACACCCGCGGCGACGGCGCACCGGACCACGTCGCAGACCACCATCAGCCGCCGCTTCGCGACCCGGTCGACCACCGCGCCCGCCGGGAGCGGGACGAGGAACCAGGCCACCGTCGCCGCGGCCGCGAGCAGCCCGACCTCGGTGGTCGAGGCGTCCAGCGCGGTGACGGCGATCAGCGGCAGCACCAGGACCGTGGTGGCCGAGCCGAGGTCGCTGATCGTCTGACCGGCCCACAGCAACATGAAGTCCCGGTCCCGCCAGAGCGACACGGCGGTCTCAGGCGGGGTGGCGGAACCAGAGGCAGCCATAGGGGGCGACGGTGAGTTCGCCGTCGGTGAAGGGGATGGGGGTTCGGGTGAGGAGGTCCAGGTAGGGGCCGTCGGGGAAGGGGAGGGTCGTGGTGGCCTCGTGGTCGCCGAAGTTGTGGACGGCGGTGATGGCGGCGCCGTCGGCGGTGCAGGTGTGGGCGAACAGGGCGTCGTCGTCGGTGGGGTGGGGGGTGAACTCGCCCCAGGCCAGTTCGGGGTGTTCGCGGTAGCGCTCGATCAGCAGGCGGATCCAGGACAGCAGGGAGTCGGGGTCGTGGCGCTGGTCGGCGACGTTGACCTCGGACGGGCCGTAGGTGCCCGCGGGGGGCGGGGCGGGGAAGGTCGACGGGTCGGCGGTGGAGAAGCCCGCGCCGACACCGGGCTCCCACTGCATCGGGGTGCGCACGGCCTCCCGGCCCTCCACGGCGAGGTTCTCCCCCATGCCGATCTCCTCGCCGTAGAACAGGACGGGGGTGCCGGGCAGGGAGAACAGCAGGCTGTAGACCATCCGGATCCGCCGCTGGTCGCCGTCGAGCATCGGGGGCAGGCGGCGGCGGAGACCGCGGTCGTAGAGCTGCATCTCCGGTTCCGGGCCGAACGCCGCGAAGACCTCGGCGCGCTCGGCGTCGGTGAGCTTGTCCAGGGTCAGCTCGTCGTGGTTGCGCACGAACGTCGCCCAGTGCCCGTCCCTGGGCGGTTGCGGGCGCTCGGTGAGCGCCTGGACCAGCGGGGCCGCCGAGCCGCGCGCCAGCCCCAGGTACATCTTCTGCATGCCGATGAAGTCGAAGCACATGGTGAGCTGGTCGCCGACGCCCGCGCCGAAGTACTCCATGGTGTCCTCGTACGGCAGGTTCACCTCGCCCAGCAGCACCGCGTCCCCCGCGCGGCGGGTCATGAACGCGCGCAGGTCCACCAGGTAGTCGTGCGGGTCGGGCAGGTCGGGCGCGTCCAGGGCGCCCTCGGTCTCCAGGAAGAACGGCACCGCGTCCACCCGGAAGCCGGACAGGCCCAGCTCCAGCCAGAACCCCATGATCCGCGCCATCTCGTCGCGCACCGCCGGGTTGGCCACGTCGAGGTCGGGCTGGTGCTTGTAGAACCGGTGCAGGTAGTACTGCTCGGTCTTCTCCTCGTACTCCCAGAGGCTGGTCTCCTCGTCCGGGAACACCACGCCCTCGGGCCCGTCCTCCGGCGGCTCGTCGCGCCACACGTACCAGTCGCGGAAGGGGGAGTCCCGGCTCTCGCGCGCCGACCGGAACCACGGGTGCTGGTCGGAGGTGTGGTTGACGACCAGGTCGGCGATGACCCGCATCCCGCGGTCGCGGGCGGTGCGCACGAACTCCACGAAGTCGCCCAGCGTCCCCAGCCGCGGGTCGACCGAGTAGTGGTCGGTGATGTCGTAGCCGTCGTCGCGGTCCGGCGACGGCAGGAACGGCATCAGCCACAGGCAGGTCACGCCCAGCCGCTCGAAGTGGTCCATCCGCTGCGTCAACCCGCGGAAGTCCCCGCAGCCGTCCCCGTTGCCGTCCTGGAACGTCTCCACGTCCAGGCAGTAGACGACCGCGTCCTTCCACCACAGGTCCGAGGTCTTGGTCAGCCTCACAGCTCCCCCAGCACCTTCGCGCCGAACGCGTCGATGAAGGCGTCCTGCTCCTTGCCGACGTGGTGCAGCTGGATCAGGTCGAAGCCGAGGTCGGCGTACTCGCGCAGCCACGCGGCGTGCCGCCCGAGGTCCGCGGAGACGTTCACCGAGGCGCGCACCTGCTCGGGGGTGACGAAGCGGGCGATCTCGTCGAAGTGCGCCGGGTGCAGGTCCCAGCAGACCGGCGGCGGGAACACGTTGCCGCGCCACTGCTCGTGCGCCACGGCCAACGCCTCGTCCTCCGACGGCGCCCAGCTCAGGTGCACCTGCAACGCCAACCGACCACGCCCACCCGCGCCCCGGTAGGCGTCCACCATGGACCGCAGGTGCTCGACGGGTGCGTTGACGGTGATCAACCCGTCGGCCCACTCCGCGCACCAGCGCGCCGTCTCGACGCTGACCGCCGCGCCGAACAGCTCCGGCGGCGTCTCCGGCAACGTCCACAGCCGGGCCCGGTCCACGGTCACCAACCCGTCGTGCGACACCTCCTCCCCGGCGAACAGCGCCCGGATGACGTCGACGCACTCGCGCAACCGCGCCGTCCGCACCTCCTTGCGCGGCCACACGTCACCGGTGATGTGCTCGTTGGACGCCTCACCGGTGCCCAGCGCCGCCCACAACCGGCCCGGGTACATGGCGCTGAGCGTCGACATGGCCTGGGCGGTGATCGCCGGGTGGTACCGCTGACCGGGCGCCGTCACCACCCCGAACCCGAGCGACGTCGCCTGGAGCGCGGCCCCCAACCACGACCAGGCGAAACCGGACTCCCCCTGGGCCGAGGTCCACGGCGCGAAGTGGTCGGAGGACATCGCCGCGCCGAACCCGGCGTCCTCCGCGCGGCGCACCGCGTCGAGCAGTCGCGCCGGGTGGACCTGTTCGTGGGATGCGTGTAAGCCGTAGACCGCCATGCAGGGTAACTACCCACCCCGGGCAAATCCGACACGGACGGGCGCCGACCGGGTGGGTACCGATCACGACCTGCTCGCCATCGAGCACGTTGATCAACACGAAGTCACTGCCCAGAGCGGCGACGGGAAGTGCGGCGCGAGCACACCGGGGCCCGACGGTCACCCTCGAAGGCGAAACGGTGGCCCCACAGCATGATCGACCGGCAACGCCCCGCGCTCAGGACGACCTCGACCAGGCCGTAGTCCATGAACACCGACCCCTTCCGCCTCGTCCCCGCGCCTCCCGGACCGAGGGCGCCTCTGACCTCCTGATCCGGGGTGCCCACCGCCACGCCCGCGAGCACGCCGCGGCAGGTCACCTCGGCGAAGCATTCGATCATGCTGTTCATCCGCCCATTTCCCCCACGTGTCCACCAACCGCTGGCCCATCGCCGACGCGACCTCGAAGACGAGGTCTCACATGGTCATGGACTGCGCGGCGCGGTTGTGGACCGAGTGGAGAAGGCCACCGCACGACCGCTTCCCACGTCGACCCCGGCCAGGGGGCCGAGCGGTTCCCCGACGACGACCCTGCTCCCCGCCGCGGACGTGGTGGCGACACCGCGGGCGAACGCGACGAGGATGGTCTCGACGTACATGCCGTTCGGCCCCGCCTCCGGGAACGGCACGATCCGCTCGAACGGGTCACCGCTGAGGCCCGCGAGCCAATCCGCCTCGGCCGTGACGACACACCACTGCGGGCCGAGGTCGACCCGCACCGCACTGATCCCCCTGCGCAGCACCTCGTCGACCAGGCTCGACGCCAGGTGGACCGGGTCGTACCCGCCCGCGGGCAGGTAGGTGCCCGGTCTGGCCCGGATGGCGTTGACCGGGTCGATGCGCTGCACGTCCCCGGAGCGGTACATCGGATCTCACCCCCACTCCGGAATCAGTCGGGCAGGTCGAACCGCTATCGAACCGTAGCCTCTGACACCGCGGCGGCCACCGGTGGCCGCCGCGGTGTCAGAGGACTTCTGATCACCCCTTGTACGCGCTGAGCAGGAAGCCCGGCGGGTTCTCCAGCAGGCGGCCGAGGCGCGCGGCGTCGTCGTCGGAGACCTGGGCGTGGGTCATCTGCTCCCAGTCGACGCGGGTGAAGCCGGTGGATTCCAGGGCTCGGGTGAGGCTCGCCCGCGTCCAGTAGTGGACTCGCACCGAGGCGGGGGGAGTCGTGCCGATCGTGACGGTGAAGGGGGCTCCCTCGCGCAGGTCGGCCGGGCGGTCCACGGAGAACCCGAAGTCCCTGGCCGCCTCCTGGTCCACGTCGGCGTTGCCGACGTAGGCCAGCAGCCTGCCGCCGGGGGCGAGGTTCGCCGCGATCCGTTCGCACATGGCGGCCAGCGTCGCTTCGCTGTTCGCGTAGTGCAGGACGTTGACGGCGATGACCAGGTCGAATTCGCCCAGTGCGGGCATCGTCGCCACGTCGTGGACGTGGTAGGTGAGCCCGAGCGGCTGTTCGGCCTCGGCGGCTTCGGCCAGTCGGATCATCTCGGCGGAGGAGTCCGTTCCCACCACCGGACCGGCGCCCCGGTGCGCGACCAGCCGCGCGTAGAGGCCGTCGCCGCACCCCACGTCCAGCACCCGTTTGCCCTGCACCGGTCCCAGGGCGCGGAAGAAGGAGTGGAACTCCACGTTCTCGCGGTAGAAGTGGATGGCCTTCTCGATGTCGCCGAGTTGTTTGGCCAGGACGTCGTACTGTGCCATGGGGCCCCTCAGAGTGGTGTCGAACTGGAAACCGCGGGCAGGTGGGTCCCGGGAACCGGTCTCACTGCGCCGGGCGGATGGTGGCGTACCCCTGCCGGGCAGGCGCGCGGAGCAGGCACTCCCCGGAGAAGACGACTTCGGCCAGGGGCAGTGCGCGGTGGTAGAAGTTCAGCGACGTCGAGACGCCGAAGATGTCGGTCGACGCCAGGAAGAAGGGGAGTTCGGCGGTCAGGTACCGCATGGACTCCTCGATCTGGTCCGCGGTGAGCGGCCCCTCGTGGCCCCTGATCCGGAGGACCTCCCGGCTCATCTCGGCGCACGTCCGCCGGAGGACGTCGTCCTCGTCGAGTGCCCGTTCGCACTCCGCCAGCTTCTCCCGGTAGACGGTGCCGGACGACAGGTCCGACATCCGGTGCAGGCCGTCGGTCGCCCTCGGCCCCCCGACGCTGTCCCAGGCCCGGGTCACCCGGTTGTAGAGCACGTTGATCTCGCCGCGCGCCTTCTTCGCCGCCCGCTGCGGTTCGTAGCCGAGGGCGAGGTAGGTGTGCACCAGCGCGGAATCCGGGATGACGGCGTCGACCCGGTCGAATTCCGCGCGGAGCCACCCGAACAGTTCCGCCATCCGCGCGACCTGGAAGTAGCTGTTCCCCGGGCTGATGCCGAAGACCGCGTGCTCCCGCCGCTCCCACACCCGGCGGGACGCCTCGGTGAACGGTTCGACGGTGAACAGGCCCCGCTGGATGACGGGGTTCAGCCCTGCGTCCCCCACCGGCGCCATGCTCACGTCCACCGCCCGTGACCGGGGTTGCCGACGCCTTCGAGGTACCGCGTGCGCAGGGCCTCCCGGAGGATCTTGCCCGTGCCGGTCCGCGGCATGTCCTCGAAGGCGATGACGATCGGCTCCGCCAGCGCGGGCACGCCGCGCACCGCCCGCTGCCACCGCGTCCGGTCCAGGCTGCCGTCCGGCGTGGCCACGACCGGCACCGGCGGCCCGTCCGGCACCGGGAGCAGCGCCACGTCGTGCCCGTCTGGCAGGTAGTCGACGATCACGTCCTCGTGCTCCAGGCAGCTTCCCCCCGGCGCGTAGTTGACCTCCCGGTCGAGCAGCGTGAGGGCACCGGTGCGGGTCATGACACCGATGTCACCGGTGTTCCACCACTCCCCCACGGCCTTCTCGTCCCAGCGCTCGGGTTCCTTGTAGTAGCCGACGCACCGGGCCTTCGTCTTGGCGAAGACGATCCCCGGCTTGCCGGTCGGCACCGGCTCGAACGTCGTGGGGTCGACGACCTTCAACTCGACGAAGCCGGGCATCGGCCGCCCCACCTTGCGGGGTCCGGGCCGCTCGTCGCGCCGCTTGTTCGCCCGGTACCGCGTGATCATGGTCATGCCCAGGCCGCCGGTCTCCGACTGCCCGTACCCCTCGCGCCAGACGGGGAACCAGTGCCGGGAGGCGTTGAGGAACGTGCGGATCGCCGACCAGCGCATGGCGTCGAAGTTGCCGATGAACATGCGCACCGAGGCGAGCGCGTCGCCCCGGTCCTCCCCGGCGAGGGGCGCCATCCGCAGGAAGTCGATCGGCAGCGCCTCGACGACCGTGGGCCGGTGCTGCCGGAACAGCGGGCCGACCACCTCGGGGTCGTTCTCGCTCATCAGCAGGACCGTGGCGGGCGACAGGGTCAGCACCGAGTAGATCCAGGTGAAGGCGCGGGCGTGCACGTACGGCAGGAACATCGCCACGACGTCGTCGCGCCCGAAGGTGAGGGGCGGCAGGTGGCGGCACTCCAGCCTGGCCATCTGCCCCTGGAGCTTCTCCGGGGTGTACATGATCAGCTTCGGGGTGCCCGTCGTCCCCGAGGTGTGGGTGAGCATCATCAGCTCGGCGTCGCCGCGCGGGACCGGGTCGGGTTCCGGCCCGCCGAGGACGTCGACGAGGGCCAGCGCGTCCGGCACACCGCCGTCGAGGCTCAGGGTCCGCTCCGCGAGCGAGGTCAGCGGGCCGCCGTCGGACCCGGCTTCCTCCAGCAGCCTGCGGTTGCTCACCAGCAGCTTCGGTTCGACCCGCCGCAGCAGCGCGCGCACCGAGTCCGGCGGCAGCAGCCCCGACAGCATGACCGGGACCGCGCCGATCCTGATCGCGGCGGCGGCGAGCAGCAGGCAGTCGAAGTGGTTCTCCTTGAACACGGCGACCCGGTCGCCGGGCCGGGCCCCGGCCGCGTGCAGGGCCGCCGCGGTGCTCCTGACGAACCCGGCCAGCGCGGGCAGGTCGAGGATGAGCTGCCCGGAGGGGTCGATGTCCATCGGGCGGCTGAGGCGGAAGAACATCGGTTTACCGATTTCGGCCCTGCGATCGAAAAGAAGCCCGAGACTGGACTTCCATAATTGCATGCCGGACACTGATCCCCCATTCGGCCGAACAGTTCGACACCGGAGACGTTACGACCGGATTACGGACAAGGTCAAGAAGCCCGAACCCCTATCGCGTCGCGGCGGCGGACACCCCGGGAACCGAAAGAGACATCAACAGGTGGCCATGAACTGCGATTACACGCGCCACTCGCCGGCAAACGACTCACCATTTTATCATTCAATGTGTTCCAGGTCACTGCCGTGCTTGCGGTGGTCGTACCAACAGGCTGTGCCGGACGGCCCCGAATGCGCCGGGTTCCTGGGCTACGACGGCAATAACAGGACGTCGGGCACAATAGGGGCCGAATGCCCTTGTCGGGTCGGTGTCGTGGGAGTAGTGGGAGAAGGGCGGTCACGACAATCGGCACGGGTTTGAGTTCTCGCGACGGTCGCCGAGGCGGAGCAATAGGTCGGATGATGTTAAGTCCGAGGCGAATCCGACCACCACAGGCGACTGGATTATTCCTTGACCCTGCGACGTGACTTCCCCTTCTCGGCGATGTTGTGCGATTACGAGGCCGCCGTTGTTCTGGGGGGTTCGAGCAGCGGGCGGGCGCGGAATCGGTCGTTTCGCGGGCCCAGTCGTGCGGGAAGACCTCGGTCAGGTGCAGACGGTCAGGCGCGGTGTGCCTCGGCTGCTCCGGGGGTCGGGTGCTGTTGACTTGCGGTCGTGGATCTCTTCTCACGCTCGTGGGCGGCGTTGCGGGCGGCGGTCGCCGAGTTGCCGGACGGGGCCTTCGCGCAGCCGTCCGGTTGTGCCGGTTGGCTGGTGCGGGACCTGGTGTGCCACCTGGTCATCGACGCCCAGGACGTGCTGATCACGCTGGTGACGCCCGCCGAGGGGGAGCCGACCCGCGACGCGGTCACCTACTGGGAGGTCGCCGGGGCGCCGCCGACCGGGGACGACCCGCTCGACGCGCTGACCGTCCGGTTGGCCGCCGCGTACGGGGAGCCGCGGCTGCTCAGGTTCCACCTCGACGACGTCGGTTCCGCCGCGGGCCGCGCCGCCGCGCTCGTGGACCCCGGGCTGCGGGTCGGCACGCGCGGTCAGGTCCTCACCGCGGGCGACTACCTCGGCGCCTACGTCCTGGAGTGGACGTTGCACCACCTCGACCTGGTCGCCCACCTGCCGAACACCGCCGGGCCACCCGCGGCGGGGCTCGCCCGGTCGCGCGAGGTGCTGGAGGCGATCGCCGGGGCCGCGTTCCCCGCGTCGTTCTCCGACGCGGACGCGCTGCTGGTCGGCACCGGGCGGCGTGCCCCGTCCGCCGCGGAGCGCGCCGAACTCGGTGACCTGGCCGGGAGGCTCCCGTTCGTCCTCGGTTGACCGGGCCGGGGCTTCCCATTCCACAGTGGCCAGTCGCGGGAGGACGGCGGACCGCTGTCGGCCGCCCGGTCGGAGGTCTCGGCGCTGCTGCTCGACGCGGCGTGGATGGCCGCGCCGCCACCGCCCGCGATGGCCGGGGCGACCGCGGCGGCGATGACGGCCTTGCGAGTGCGGCTGGTCGGGGGCTCGGGGCCCGCGGGGCGGTGGGCGGGGCGTCCTGCTCGGTGGTGGTCATCAGGTATGCCTGCCTGCGCGGCGGCAGGGCCTGCGCGGCGGCGAACTCGCGGAAGCGCGCCTCGTCGGCTGTGCGCACCCCACCTCCTCGGTGCGGTCGTGGCGGTACCTGCGCGCGGGGTGCGCCGAACGGTTGCACACGGCGGTCCGCGCCGGGGTGTGGCAGGGAGGTGCCAGGTCACCGGTAACGCGGACGTGGCCTGCGGAGATGCACGGTCCATGGCCGAGGAAGAAGTCACCGGGGAAGTCCTGCGCGGTGGGGTGTTCCGCGACGTCTTCGACGGTCTGGGCTGGAGCCGGTTCGTCCCGCACGCGGCCGTCGAGGTCCTGGGCGTGGTGGTGCTGCTCGGCGCCCCGACCCGCGAGCAGGTCGGCAGGCTGGTCGGCCGCACCCCGGACGCGGTGGTGGGCCTGTCCGGGCCCGCCTGGGACGAGTTCGAGCCGTGGACCGAGCACACCCTGCGCACCGCCCTCGACGGCGCCGCCCCCACCCCCGGCGAGGTCGCCAGGGCCAACGCCGAGGACCGCGCCTGGCTCGACGGCCTCATCGCCGAGGTCGACGCCTACGCCGATGCCCTGGGCGTGTTCCGCCCCCGCACCCTGTCCGACGTCCTGGACTACCTGGCCGCCTGCACCGTCCTCATCGCCACCGGCCGCGACGAGGACACCCGCTACGAGCTGAACCCGTGGGCGATGCTGCCCGCGGAGGTGCTGCCGCTGACCCGGGAGCAGGCCGACGAGGAGGACCTGCTCCGCTGGATCGGCCTGCACCGGCCGGTGGTGCGCAAGCTGATCGACCTGTTCGGCCCGTACGCCGACGCCCCGCTCGACGTACTGCGCACGACGCTGCTGGAGCTGTCGCGGACCTGTGGGGTGGACCTGGAGTCGATCCGGGCCGCGGTGACGATCCTGGCGGACCAACCGGACTTCGAGGTCACCGGCGACGCGGAGCGGGCGGAGCCGGGCGCGGAGCTGGAGATCCGGGTGGACTGGGCGAACTTCCTGGAGTACCGGCTCGACATCGCGGCGGGCACCATCGACTCCCCGTGAGGGGTCGCACCGAGCCCCCGCCGGGTCAGTCCTGGTCGCGGCCCGGGAGGAATTCCCGGAGCTTGGTCTTGGCCCCCTGGGTGATCAGGTGCAGCGCGGCGGGGTCGCCCTTGAGGACGGCCTCGGTGACCGAGCGGACCTGCTCGAAGGTGGCGTGCGGCGGGATCGGCGGGACCTCCGGGTCGCAGTGCACGTCGAGGACCATCGGGGAGTCGGCGGCGAAGGCCTTGTCCCAGGCGGGGCCGAGCTGGTCGGGGCGTTCGACGGTGATGGCGGCGAGGCCGAGGGAGCGGGCGAACCCGGCGTAGTCGACCTCGGGCAGCGACTGCGACTCCTCGAACTTGGGGGCGCCGCCCATGGCGCGCAGTTCCCAGGTGACCTGGTTGAGGTCGTTGTTGTGGAACACGCAGACCACCAGCCGCTGGTCGGGCCAGCGGTCGCGGTAGCGGGCGATGGTGATCAACTCGGCCAGGCCGTTCATCTGCATGGCCCCGTCGCCGACCAGGGCGACGACCGGGCGGTCGGGGTGGGCGAACTTGGCGCCGATGGCGTACGGCACGGCCGGGCCCATGCTGGCCAGGGTGCCCGACAGCGACGCGCGGATGTCGCCGCGGATCCTGAGGTGGCGGGCGTACCAGTTGGTGGAGGAGCCGGAGTCGGCGGTGACGATGGCGTCGAGGGGGATGCGGGCCGACAGCTCGGAGACGATCCGCATCGGGTTGACCGGCTTGGCCTCCACCGCGGCCTGGCTGTCCATGGTGTCCCACCACGAGGCGACGTTCTCCTCGATGGTGGTCCGCCAGGACCGGTCGGTCTTGGGCACCAGCAACGGGATCAGCGAGTCGAGGGTGTGCGCGCTGTCGCCGACGAGGTTGACCTCGGTCGGGTAGCGCAGGCCGATGTAGCGGCCGTCGACGTCGATCTGGACCGCGCGGGCCTGGCCGAACTCGGGGAGGAACTGCGAGTACGGGAAGTTGGAGCCGACGATGACCAGCGTGTCGCAGTCGCGCATCATCTCGTAGCTCGGGCGGGTGCCCAGCAGGCCGATCGACCCGGTGACGTAGGGCAGCTCGTCGGACAGGACGTCCTTGCCCAGCAGCGCCTTCGCCACCCCGGCGCCGGTCACCTCGGCCAGCTCGCGCACCTGCTCGGCGGCCCCGCGCGCGCCCTGCCCGATCAGGATGGCGACCTTCGACCCCGCGTTGATCAGCTCCGCCGCCTGGGCCACGCCCTCGGCGGGGGCCACCGTGGTCGACCACGCCGCGCTCGGCGGGCTCGACGGCACGTGCTTGAACTCGTGCCGCGGTGCGGTGTACTCCAGCTCCTGCAGGTCGGCCGGGATGATGATCGCGGTGGGCGACTTGGTGGCCTGGGCGGTGCGGATCGCCCGGTCCAGGGCGTTGGGAAGCTGCTCGGCGACGTTGACCTCGACCAGGTAGTCCCCGGCGACGTCCTTGAACAGCGCCTGGAGGTCGACCTCCTGCTGGTAGCTGCCGCCCATCGCGCTGCGGTTGGTCTGCCCGACGATCGCCACGACCGGCACGTGGTCGAGCTTGGCGTCGTAGAGGCCGTTGAGCAGGTGGATGGCGCCGGGGCCGGAGGTGGCCATGCACACGCCCACCGCCCCGCTGAACTTCGCGTAGCCGACGGCCGCGAACGCCGCCATCTCCTCGTGCCGCACCTGCACGAACCGGGGGCGGTCGTCGGCCCGGCCGAACGCCGCGACGATCCCGTTGATGCCGTCACCCGGGTAGGCGAACACCTGGTCCACACCCCACTCGCGCAGGCGGCGCAGCAGGTGGTCGGCGACGGTCTCGGACATGGGGACCCCCTCGGTTCGGCTGCGTACTGGCTACCCCGCGGCGCGGCGCCCACACCTGTGGATCGCCCGGGTCCGGGCACCGGTGCGCAGCGCGGTTCCGTGGGCCGTACGCCCCAGCCGGGTACGCTTCCCGGCGGATGCCGCCGAGGGAGGTCTGCGTGCGTTTCACACCCGATGAGGTGGTGGCGGAGCTGCGGGCGCTGCGCAGGGGACGCGGTGTGCAGAAGCCGGGCGTCACCGAGCAGCTCGGCCCGGCGCTGCGGTTCCTCTGCGGCATCTCGCCCGCCGACGATCCGGCCGTGGCGCAGGTGAAGCTGCTGGACCGGCTGCGCGCCCTGATCGGGGAACTGCCCGAGGACCTGGGGCTGGTCGTCGCCGTGGCGATGGGGCTGCACCCGGAGACCCGGCACAAGTTCCTGCGGGAGCGCGCCGAGTGGCTCGCCGCCAGGATGGAGCGCGACCCGCGCACGGTGCGCCGCCGCATCGACGAGGGGGTCGGGCTGCTGGTGGAGCAGGCCCTGGCGGGGGCGGTGGCGCGGCGCGACGACAACCTCGGCTGGTACGTGCGGCGGTTCGAGGCGGTGCTGCGCTACGACAGGGCGTCCCCGGAGTGCCTGGAGCGGCGGTGCGTCGTCGCCGAGCGGCCGGAGCTGGCCGAGATCGAGCTGTCGTTCACCGTGCCCCCCGCCTCCGACGACCCGCCGGAACTGCTGGTGGAGCCGGTGCACGGGGTGACGATGACCGGGGTGCGGCGGGTCCGGCGCAACCGGTTCACCATCCGGCTGGCGCTGCCCCGGCCGCTGCAGGTCGGTGAGGAGCACGACTTCACGGTGATCACCCGGACCGCCGCGCACCAGTCGATGCGCTCGCACTACGTGTTCTTCCCCGAGCGCCGGTGCGACGAGTTCGACCTGCGGGTGCGGTTCGCCCCGGGCGCGGTGCCCGCCCGGGTGTGGGGCCTGGCGGAGGCGTTCCCGCGTGACGTGGACGAGATCCGGCCCAGCGAGGACATCCTGGTGCCGGACGCGCTCGGTGAGGTGCACGTCGCCTTCGACCACCCGCGCACCGGCCTGGGCTACGGCGCCCAGTGGGCCTGACGGCCCGATCCGGGGGCGCGGGTCAGCCGGTGACCAGCCGTTCGAGCCAGTCGGCCTGGGAGGTGTCGACCACCCTGTCGCCCACCGCGAGGGTCGGGGTGCCGAACGCCTTCTGCCCGTTGCCCGCGTCCTGGAGCAGGGATTCGGTATTGCGGGCCTTCTCGTAGGCGGCGGTGACCTGCTGGTCGTACTTGCCCGCGCGGACGCCGTCGGCGAAGGCCTGGCCGGTGATGCCGACGGCCCTGCCCAGCTCGATCAGCTGGTCCTTGCTCCAGCCGCGGGCGCCCTCCTCGGGCTGGCTGTCGTAGAGGCTCTTGTGGAACCGGAGGAACTTGCCCTCGTCGGCGGCCAGCAGCGCGGCGTTGGCCGAGTCGGTGGAGTAGCCCTCCGGGTCGGAGCGGCTGTTGAGCAGGTTCACCAGGTGGAAGCGGACCTTGAGCACGCCCTCGTCCATCTTCTGCTCGATGGCCGGGCCGAACTGCGCTTCGAACCCGCGGCAGGCCGGGCAGAGGAAGTCCTCGTAGACGTCGAGGGTGACCTTCGCGGAGTCCTCGCCCACCAGCACGGCGGCGTCCTCGCGCCTGGTCGGCAGCTCCTGGCGCGCGGCGGCGACCGGGATGGCCGCGTCGGCGGTGGCGTTCTTCTTGTTGTTCGTCCAGATCACCCCGCCGATGACCGCGGCGGCCACGACCACCACGGCGACCACGCCGAGGATCACCTTGGTGCGGTCGTTCTTCCCGGCGCGCGCCGCCGCCAGCGCGGCCTGGGCGCTACCGGGCCTGGCCGCGGGCTTGCCGCCGCCCGCCTTGCCGCCCGCCGCCTTGGCACCGCTCGTCGCGCCACCCGGCCCGGCACCGCCGCCCTGGTTCCGCTTGCGCTTGCGCGCGTTGCGCTCCGCTCCGCCCACGGTTCCTCCTCACCTCGCGTCCACTGTCGCACGGGCGAACCGGCCGTCCACCGACAGCCCGGTCCGGGGTCGCACCGCCAGCCACCCGGCCATCAGCAGGAACCCGACGTCGCGGGCGATCTCCTGCGGGTAGCGGGTGTCGCCCGCGGCGACCTGCCCGCCGCCGCCGAAGCAGCCGCAGTCGATGCTCAGCCCGCGCGCCCAGGACTGGGCCACCGCGCCGATGAAGGCCAGCAGCACGATCGCGGACAGCACGGCTGCGGCCCGGGTGCCGAGCCCGAGGAGCAGCAGTGCGGCCAGCGCCAGCTCCACGAATGGCACCGCCGCCGCGACCGGGCTCACCAGCCCGGCGGGCAGCAGGTCGTAGGCCTGCACGGCGATGAAGGTCTGGTTGGGATCGCTCACCTTGAGCCACCCCGACACCGCCCACACCGCGGCCAACCCCAGCCGCAGCAGCGTGCCGACCCCGTCGAGCACGACAGCCTTGGTCACAGCAGGTGAGGCTACCCGGGCACGCTGAGCGAAACCTGAGAGCCGCGCGCCCCCCGACCACCGGACCTGACAGGCCGGGCGCCTGCCTGACAGGCTGGGCACCATGCGCGACCTCCCGGTGCGAGCCGCCCTCGACGAGATCACCGGCGCCCTCGACGCGCACGGCACGGCGGTGCTCGTGGCCCCGCCCGGCACGGGGAAGACGACGCTGGTGCCGTTGGCGCTGCCGGGTTCGGTGGTGGTCGCCGAGCCGCGGCGGCTGGCGGCGCGGGCGGCGGCGACGCGGATGGCGGCGCTGCTGGGTGAGCCGGTCGGCCGGACCGTGGGCTACTCGGTGCGCGGCGACCGGCGGGTGTCGCGGGAGACCCGGGTCGAGGTCGTGACGTCCGGGCTGCTGGTGCGGCGGTTGCAGCACGACCCGGAACTGTCCGGTGTGGACACCGTCATGCTGGACGAGGTGCACGAGCGCCACCTGGACGCGGACCTGCTGCTGGCGCTGCTGCTCGACGCGCGCGAGGGGCTGCGGCCGGACCTGCGGCTGCTGGCCACGAGCGCGACGGTGGCCTCGTCGGCGCTGGCGGGGCTGCTGGGCGGGCCGGTGGTGTCGGTGGACGCCGAGGCGTTCCCGGTCGAGGAGACCTACGTCCCGCCGCTGCGCGGTGAGCGGGTGGAGGGGACGGTGGCGCGGGCCACCCGGGCAGCGCTGTCCGCTGTGGAGGGTGACGTGCTGGTCTTCCTGCCTGGCGTGGGCGAGATCCGGCGGGTGGCGGCGATGCTGTCGGACCGCGAGGTCGTGGAGCTGCACGGGCGGTTGCCGCTGGAGCGGCAGAGCGCGGCGCTGCGGCCGGGGACGGCGCAGCGGGTGGTGCTGTCGACGGCCGTGGCGGAGTCGAGCCTGACCGTGCCGGGGGTGCGGGCGGTGGTGGACTCCGGGTTGTCGCGGGTGTCGCGGGTGGACCACCGGCGGGGGATGTCCGGGCTGGTGACCGTGCGGGTGTCGGCGGCGGTGGCCACCCAGCGCGCCGGTCGCGCGGGCCGGGAGGCGCCCGGCCGGGTGTTCCGCTGCTGGCCCGCGCACGAGCAGGCCACGCTGCCGCGGTTCCCGGAGCCGGAGATCCGCACCGCCGACCTGACCCGGCTGGCGCTGGAGCTGGCGGTGTGGGGAACGCCGGACGGGTCGGCGCTGAGCTGGTGGGACGCCCCGCCCGCGGGACCGCTGGCGGCAGGCCGCGAGGTGCTGACCGCGCTGGGCGCGCTGGACGCGTCCGGGGTGACCGAGCGCGGGCGGGCGATGGCGCGGCTGGGCCTGCACCCGCGGTTGGCGCGGGCGCTGCTGGACGGGTCGCGGTCGGTCGGGGCGCGCACCGCCGCCGAGGTGGTCGCGGTCCTGGACGACGACGGGCTGGTCACCGGGGCCGACCTGGACGCCGGGCTGCGCGCGCTGCGCTCGGGCACGCCGTCCTCCGCCCGGTGGCGCCGCGAGGTGGGGCGGCTGGAATCGGCGCTGGCCGAGGTCGAGCGCGGGCGCGGGGGGACCCGGGCGGGCGCGGCGGCCCTGGTCACGGCGCTGGCGCACCCGGAGCGGATCGGGCGGCGGCGGGCCGGGGGCGGGGCGGTGTACCTGCTGGCCAACGGCACGGCCGTGGAGGCGCCGGGGCTGGGCGAACCGGAGTGGCTGGCCGTGGCGGTGGCCGACCGGGCGCCGGGGGCCGCGCAGGGGAAGGTGCGGCTGGCGGCGGCGGCCGACGAGGACCTGGCGGTGGCGGCGGGCACGGTCACCGAGGAGGACGAGGTCCACTGGGACGGTGACGTCGTGGCCCGGCGGGTGCGGCGGCTGGGCGCGATCGTGCTGCGGGAGCGGCCGCTGGCGAAACCGCCCGCCGAGGCGGTGCGCGCGGCGGTCCTGGCGGGCCTGCGGCGCGGCGGCCTGTCCCTGCTGCGCTTCGACCCCCGCGCGACCGGCCTGCGGCAGCGGTTGGACCTGCTGCACCGCGTGCTCGGCGACCCGTGGCCCGCGGTCGACGACGACGCGCTGCTCGCCACCGCCGAGCACTGGCTCGGCGGTGCCCGCTCCCGCGCCGACCTGGCCCGGGTCGACATGACCGCCGCCCTGCGCACCCTCCTGCCGTGGCCCGCGGCGACCCGGCTCGACGAGCTGGTCCCGGAGCGGCTCACCGTCCCCTCCGGGTCCGCCGTCCGGCTCGACTACAGCGGTGACGGGGTGGCGCTGCCGGTCAAGGTGCAGGAGGTGTTCGGCTGGACCGACACCCCCACCCTCGTCGACGGCCGGGTGCCGGTGGTGCTGCACCTGCTCTCCCCCGCGGGCCGACCGGTCGCGGTCACGGCCGACCTGCGGTCGTTCTGGGAGACCGGTTACGCCAGGGTGCGCTCCGAGCTGCGCGGCCGCTACCCCAAGCACCGCTGGCCGGAGGACCCGCTGACGGCCCCGCCGACCCGGCACAGCATCCAGCGCAAACCCCGCTGAACAGGGCTCTGGGCAGACCCGGCGCCGTGGAACCGGGACAAACGCCACCGACCCGGGCATCCTGTACGCGTGAGTCGACGTGCGCAGCGGTCCGGGTTCCTGTTCCGGCTGGCCGTGGTCGTCAAGGGGGCCGACGGGGTGCTGCAACTGCTGGGCGCGCTCGTCCTGCTGCTCGTCCCGCCCGCGCTGATCACCGGCGTGGCCAACGCGGTGATCACCCGGGACCTGCTCGGCGACCAGCGGGGCATGCTGGCCCACCACCTGTCGCGGGCGGCAGCGGACTTCGCCGAGGGCGGCACCCGCGGCTTCGCGATCTGGTACCTGCTGCTGCACGGCGTCGTGAAGATCGGCCTGGTCGTCGCCCTGTCGCGGCGGGTGGTGACGGCGTTCCCGGTGGCCTGCGTGGTGCTGCTGGCCCTGGTGGGCTACGAGGTGCTGCGGGCGGTGCGCACCGACTCGATCGCGCTGGCCGCCTTCGCCGCGGTGGACCTGCTGGTCGTCGCCGCGGTGTGGCGTGAGTTCCGCCGCCTGCGCCGGGAGGTTTCCGAACCACCCGCGGTGGGGTAAGGAACGGGAGTGCAGTCGACGACGACGGAGCCCGGCGGGCTGGCGGGCTGGGCGCTCGGCGTCATGGACGTCCTGGGGGCGCCCGGTGCGGGCCTGCTGATCGCGGCCGAGAACCTGTTCCCACCGCTGCCCAGCGAGGTGTTCCTCCCGCTCGCCGGGTTCGCCGCCGGTCAGGGGCGGATCTCGCTGGCCAGCGCCCTGTTCTTCACCACGCTCGGCTCGGTCGTCGGCGCGCTGGCGCTGTACTGGCTGGGCGCGCGGCTGGGCACCGACCGGCTGCGCGCGCTGGCCGGGAAGATCCCGCTGTTCAAGGTGTCCGACGTGGACCGGACCGAGGCGTTCTTCCAGCGCCACGGCGGGGTGGCGGTGTTCTTCGGGCGGATGCTGCCGGTGTTCCGCAGCCTGATCTCCATCCCGGCCGGGGTCAGCCGGATGCCGCTGTGGCGGTTCGTCGCCCTGACCACGGCGGGCAGCCTGCTGTGGAACTCGCTGTTCGTGGTCGCCGGGTACCTGCTCGGGGAGAACTGGGACCGGATGGAGGGGTTCGCGAGCGTCTTCGAGTACCTGGTGATCGGCTTGGCCGTGGCGGCGGTGGTGTGGTTCACCGTCAAGCGGTTACGCGCACGCGGGTAGGGCTGGTTCGATGGGGGGCAGGAGAAGGAAGGTGGCCCCGATGCGTCGACTGGTGGTCCTCCGGCACGCGAAGTCCGCGTGGCCCGAGGGCGTCCCCGACTACCGCAGGCCGCTGGCCGACCGGGGCCGCCGGGACGCCGCGGCGGTGGGCCGGTGGCTGGCGGCGAAGGTCGGCCCGGTCGACCTCACCCTGGTCTCCCCCGCCACCCGAACCCGGCAGACCTGGGACATCGTCGCCGCCGAACTCGACGGCGCCCCGACGGTCGTGCACGACGAGCAGCTCTACGGCGAGGGCCCGGACTCGATCCTCGCGGTGCTGGGCACGCTGCCGCAGTCGGCCGAGACGGTCCTGCTGATCGGGCACAACCCGGACCTGGAGGACGTCGTCGCCACGCTCAGCGGCACCCGCCCGGTCCTCAAGACCGCCACCCTGTCCCTGCTGACCTGGGACGGCGACCGCTTCGACCTCACCCCGGGCGCCGCGGAGCTGACCACCACCGAGAAGGTGCGCGAGGGCTGAGCAACTTCCAGGAAGGTCAGACTCGTTCCAGGAAGGTGAGCACCGCGCGGACCCGGCGGTGCTCGTCGCTGCTGGGTTCCAGGTTCAGCTTGGCGAAGATGTTGCCCACGTGCTTCTCCACCGCGCCGTCGGAGACCGTCAGCGACCGGGCGATGGCCGCGTTCGACAGGCCCTGGGCCATCAGCCCCAGCACCTCGCGCTCGCGCGGCGTCAGCGCGTCGACCGGGTTCCTGCGTCCTCGGGCCATGAGCTGCGCGATCACCTCCTGGTCGATGCTGGTGCCGCCCCCGGCGACCCGGCGCACCGCGTCCACGAACTCGGCGACGTCGGCGACCCGCTCCTTGAGCAGGTAGCCGACCCCGCCGGTGCCCGCCGCCAGCAGTTCCACGGCGTAGCGCTCCTCGACGTACTGCGAGAGCACCAGCACCGGCAGCCCCGGCACCCGCTCCCGCGCCCCCAGGGCCGCGCGCAGCCCCTCGTCGGTGAACGTCGGCGGCATCCGCACGTCGACGATCGCCAGGTCGGGCCGGTGTTCGAGGACCGCGTCGAGCAGGCCGGAGCCGTCCTCGACGGCGGCGACGGTCTCGATGCCCTCGTCGGCGAGCAGGCGGGTGACCCCGACCCGGAGCAGGACGGAGTCCTCGGCGATCACGACGCGCATGCCGGTCATGGTGTCACCACGCGCACGGCAGGTCCGCGCGGACGACGGTCGGACCGCCGACCGGGCTGACCACGGTCATCACCCCATCGATGGTCGCGGCCCGGTCGGCCAGGCCCGCGAGCCCGCCGCCCGCGCGCACGGTCGCCCCGCCCACGCCGTCGTCGGTGACCTCGACGACCACCTGGTCGGCCGCGGTGCGCCAGACCTTGACCGCCACCAGGCGCGCGTTCGCGTGCTTGGCGATGTTGGTCAGGCACTCCCCCACGATGAAGTACGCCGTGCTCTCCACCGCGGCGGGCGGGCGGGGTTCGACGGTCACGGTGACCTCCACCGGCACCGGCGACC
The DNA here is from genome assembly GCF_021056305.1 of Actinokineospora sp. PR83. Taxonomy (NCBI): domain Bacteria; kingdom Bacillati; phylum Actinomycetota; class Actinomycetes; order Pseudonocardiales; family Pseudonocardiaceae; genus Actinokineospora; species Actinokineospora sp. PR83. Next base: position 67,850 of record NZ_JAJCXD010000011.1, on the reverse strand, counting down.
TCGCCGCCAGCGACGACAGCGCCGCGTCGAGCCCCCGGTCCCCGAGCACCGCCGGGTAGATCCCCCGCGCCAGGTCCCGCAGCTCCGCGACGGCCAGCTTGGCGTCGGCGTGCGCCTCCTCGACCAGCGCCCTGGCCGCGTCCGGGTCGGCGTCGAACTTGCCCTTGGCCCGCCCCAGCCCCATGGCCACCGCGACCAGCCGCTGCTGCGCCCCGTCGTGCAGGTCCCGCTCGATCCGCCGCCGCTCCGCCTCCGCGGCGTCGACGCCCCTGGCCCGCGAAGCCTGGAGCCGGTCGGCCCGCGCGGCCTGCTCGGCGGTCCGGTCCGGACCGAGGACGGCCACCGCGAACCGCGCGTGCAGCCAGGCCACCCTCGGCGCGACCAGGAAGGCCAGCGGGACCAGCGGGATGCTCACGACGCCGACGGCGAAGCAGAACACCGAGACCGGGAAGGCCACCAGCACGAAGGCCAGGTCGCGCCAGGTCCGCCGGTCGGTCAGCAGCTCCCGCCACTGCCGCAGCACCCCGGCGTCGGTCTGCGGCAGCAGCGGCCGGGCGGGCAGCTCCACGTCGGCAAGCGCTTGCGCCCAGGCCCGGTGCGCGTTCCCGAACGCCCGCGCCGCCACCGCCGCCCCCACCAGCACGGCCACCCCGACCCACACGACGACCGTGCCGATCCCCACCGCGGTCAGCACCACGGTCACCACGAAGGCGGTCAGGCCCAGCGGCAGCAGGCCGATCAGGTACAGGATCGCCCTCGCCGGGTTCGGGTACCGGCGGTTCACGCCAGGCTCCTGGCGGGCCCGAGCAGCGCGCGGGCGAACCGGGCGTGCGCCCGACCCAGACCCCGGGTCACCAGGATCGTCAGACCCAGCAGAACCACCCCCACCAGCGCGAACGGCACGGCATCCAGGACGGAGTCCACCACGACCCAGGGCCGGTCCCAGTCGAACACCCGGAACTCGCCCTCCGGCAGCCACCGGTAGAACAGGGGGAGGAAGACCAACCCGAGGCTGGTCGACCACAGCGTGACCACCACGGTGAACTCCGCGATCCCCACCGGCAGCATCAGCAGGAAGTACAGGGCGTCCCGGTAGGTGTTGACGTCCTTGACCCGCGCCCGCCACCGGTTCTTCTCCGGCAGGGCCGGGTAGGGCAGGTCGATGTGCGTGTCGAGCATCGCGTACACCCGCGCCCGCTCCAACCGCGCCCCACCGCGCGACAGCAGGACCGCCAGCGCCAGCACCGGCAACCCCACCCACACGACCGCCGTACCCACCCCCACGGCGAACAGGGTCACCACCACGGTGAACCCGATGATGCCGACGGCGAGGTTCATGGTCAGGAACCCCAGGGACCCGACCACCGAGGGCCGGGAAACCGCTGCTGATGTCATGGACCCAGCATCTCGGCACCCGGCGGCGGGGTCGATGGGGAGCACAGGCGGGTCCGGGGTGGGGCTGTCCCCACCACCGTCCGGGTGCCTCCCGCAGACCCGTGGGGGGAACCGGGATGAAACCGGGGCCGCGGGGCGTTAGGATGGGCAGAGCAACGTCAACACCCAGGGGGTGAACGGTTTCGACTCTGGCCGTAGATTCAGGAGAAGCGTGCAGGTGCAGGCGGGATTGACCACCTCAAGCGTCGCCCGCAAACCAATAAGCGCCAAGACTAACAGTCGCGCTGACTTCGCCCTCGCTGCCTAAGCGAGTGTGAGTCTGTCGGCCCGGGAGCGCCTCCGTCCCGGTCGCCGGCATCAGCTAGGAGGCTCACCGCCAGTCCCGGTCACGGGGCCTGAGCGGGAAGCTCACAGTGACTGGGCCCGTCACACTGGCTTGTTCGCGTGACCAGTGGGGCCGAGTGGAGACAATGCGAACTGCGCACGGAGAAGCCCTGTTGAAGCGACAGAGGACCCGGGTTCGATTCCCGGCACCTCCACCAAGTAGCCCTTACTTGAACCAAGGTCCTCCAGACCAAGGCAGAGAAGGTCTACATCAGTAAGATCCTCATGAGGCTCAGGCCCCTCCTTCGGGAGGGGCCTGTTGCTGTTCCAGGAGTCCTCCCAGCCCTGCAAGTCTCCAAGTGTGTCTGTACGGCGGTTCAGCGTCTGACGCTGCCGGTCAGCTTCGACCAGTGCTTCGAGTCCTTCGGTGAGGTCATGGGCCATGACCTGAGCCACATCTCGCATGTCCAGGTGCAGCTTGGCGAAGATGACCTTGGTGAGAGCCTGCTTCACGGCTGCCCCACCACGGCGGTAGAAGGCCTGGGGGTCACGCAGCAGCTCCAGGGCGGTCAGGAAGAACTGACGGCCGGTGTCGAGCTTGCTGGTGGTGTCGGCCAGTTGGCCACGGATTTCATCCCGCTCCCGCTCGACCGCAGCCAGCTTCTTCTTGATCTTGTCCCGGGGCCAGTCCGGGTCGCCGAGTAGGTCCAGGAAGCTGTCTTCCCGGGTGTCCAGTTCACTCAGCCGGGCAATGAGCCGTGTCTTCATGTTCTTGATGCCACTCAGCTCGGTGTGCAGCGTGTCACCCAGTTCAGCCCGAACACGGGCCATGAAGCCGTCTGACAGGCGCACGGTGGAGTAGTGCCGTTCCACGGCCTGCTCCACGGCCTGCATCTTGAGGTAGGGCAGGTCGCAGGTTTTCTGCTGGCGACCCCGGCACATGAAGTACATATAAGTGCCACCATTGCCCTTGCCCGGGGTGATGATGAGCCTGCTGCCGCAACGCTGGCAGAACAGCAGACCCTTGAGCCAGTGATGGTGGACACGCCTGCGCGTGCCGCCACCGCCATGCAGGGCAAGGACACGCTGGACGCGCTCGAAGACCTCCGGCGTCACAAGCGGTTCGTGGCGGCCGGGGTACTCCTGTCCGTCGTATTCCACGATGCCCAGGTAGTAGCGGTCGGACAGGATTTCGTAGAGCTTGCTCAGTGATACGGGCCGTGAGGGGGTTCGACGGTCACCACGGGTGGTGAGCCCGGCCTCGACTATGCGTTGATGTACCTCGATGCCGGTGTATTGGCCGGTGCTGAACAACTCGAAGGCTTGACGCACCAGTGGGCCGCGTTGTGGGTCTACAGCGACCGTGCGGATTTCGCCGCCTTCGGCCTTGGCTTCACGAGTGTTGTGGTAGCCAAGCGGAGCGGCGCCGATCGTACCACCGTTTTTAGCCTTTTGTCCCATTTTGTACTTTATGTCGGCACCACTGGCTTCGGACTGATATTGGTCGACGGCATGGATGATCGACTCCACCATCGCGCTCTCCGGGCTTTCGCCCATGTCGAGCACCGTGGAGATGATGCGGACACCCACCTTTTTGAGGTCCCGCTTGGTGACACCTGCGTCGACGCCATTTCGGAAGACACGATTGAAGTGGTAGACGATGACGTAATCAATGTCTTTCTGCCGCTTCACCCAGGCGATCATTTCCTGGAAGACAGGGCGTTTGTCGATACTGGTCGCCGAGCGGCCAGGTTCCACGAATTCTTTGACAATGTTCGCGCCGAGTGAGTCGGCCTTGCGCTTGCCGGCCTGTCGCTGCGCGGGAATGGAGATGCCTTCCGGGTCGTAGTCGGTGTGAACTTGACCCGGTGTTGAGACGCGCAGATAGAGCACAGCCCGTTTGTCGGGCAGCGTAGCCGGTTTCGTGCGTGTTGCGTTGAGCGTGTTAGCACTCATGGACACTCTCTCCTTTCTGGTATTAGATGCAGCACAGGTCAGGACTGGCGACGCGACGGAAGTAGGTCCGATGCTCTCTGGATACCTCATCGTCCAATAGTCCGAGGTAGGTTAGTCGGATGCGCATAGCTTCCTCGCTGACCATGAACAGTCCCGCCAAGGCCGGAAGGTCTTGGATGCCGTTCATCCAGGCCCCTTTCACCCATAGCCGAGGCATGAGCAGGCAGGCCGCGAAGTGATCGGCAATACGCTCAACCTTGCGTTCCCGGGCCAGTTCATCACCATGACCGAAACGGCTGTACAGCACCTTGGCAGCGGTGTCATCAATGACGTGTTTCCACTCGTGGGCCAGCGAATAGCGACGTCGGGCATGGGCATCGTTCTTGTTGATCAGGATGAGGTAGCGACCCCCGGTGTAGGTCATCGAACCGGACAACCGGTGCATGGCGTGACGAGGTTCCAGACGAACTTCGGTGTGTGGCAGGTCCAATATCCAGTCCAGCGCCACATGTGGACTGGTAATTCCAGCAAGTTCCAGGGCTTTACTGGCTTGATATTCGGCTATCGTGTAAGCGTCACCTTGGGTCAATGGGCGTAGCGGCGCCATTGCCCGTAGTTGTGCCACTATGTCCGGTGGTACGGATGTTTGTTGTGTTGTAGTCATGTGAAGCTCCTTTCTTTTAATGTCATCGAGTGTCGGCTTGCCCCTCCTGCTTGGTGTCGTATTTGGCAACCAGGTCGGCGACCGCTCGCTTGGCTTCCGCAATGGCTTCCGGTGGTAAGCCGTATTCGGCGCGTAGCATGACGTCCAGGCTGGCATTCTTTTTCGGTACCGGTATGCCTGCCATGAGGAACAGGTCGGTGTCGTTGAGTTCTAGCACTCGCGCCAATTTAGCCAAGTCGTCTGGAGATGGCTCTTTGAACCAGTCAGTTTCCAGACGTTGGATGGTCATGCGGCCGACACCGCTCATGGCTTCCAGCAGACGATGCGACAAACCGGCGGCTTGTCGCGCCTGCTTCAAAAAAGCACCAAGGGTGATACCTTCTCCCTGGTTCAGCACCTTGTCGTTCATGTGATCCTCCGTTTATCTACCTCCATGATACCCTCTCTTGGCACAGATGTGTGCCGTAAAATAGACAACATACCGAACAAGATCATGTCTTCAAGCTACTGAGCATTGACAGCCAGGCATCACGGTCCAACGTCACGAGGAACAGCTCATCGGCCGGAGTGGGAAGCTGTCGCACAACAGCCCGGATTACCTGCTGTCGCTGCTCCGAGATGGTGCTGACCAGCACTCGGGGTACGACACCGTTGGGGCCGAGCTGGCCACGCTCCGCGAAGCTCAGGTAGGCCGTCAGCTTGCGTCGGATCGTGGGGAGGCTCTCGGTGGCCCGGTCGACCTCGATCCACCAGTGGTCGATGACGTTGCCGCGTGCGAGCCGGGCGTAGGCGTCAGGCTTGAGTTGTCCACCAGCTCCGTCGGGCCACCAGGAGTCGGGCTCGCCCGCGAAGGTGCCCAGGTTGATTTCGCTGTCACGGGTTGCGGCCATGAGGTCGGCGTACAGCGCGCTCACCGCCAAGCCGTGTTCCAGGAAGCGGCCACCGGGTGGTCGGGGACGACGGATGCGGACAGTGGGGTTCGTGGTGCCGAGTCGTTCACCGAGCAGGCGCAGGCCGGTGCTGTCGAGGGCGTAGGCGGTCGATCCTGAGCCACGACGGGTACCGCCGATCCGGCGCCCGAGCGACGTGATGAGACGCCAGTTCACAAGCCTCCGCAATACCCGCCCGCGTACGACCTCCCGGCTACGGCCGGTGAGACCGGCGAAGTGCACCCGTTCGATCTGGTCGGCGGCCATGACCCGCAGGCGGTAGAGGTCGAGCAGCACGGCCCAGTCACGGTCACTGAGCCGGTCGTTGGTGAACGTTGGACGGGGGCGACGGGTTGTCATAGTGACCTCCTGTTCGGAGGGTGGTATTTCGTGGGCGTAGGTGGACCATCCACCGAGGTCACTGCACCCTGGAGATGTGTCACGACCACAACAGCGACCGCAATACCGAGGACAACACTCTTTCGGTTCATGTGCTGGCCTCCCGTCCGAACGTTCGGGCGTGCTGCGGTGGGGTGATCCGCGCCTGGAGCGCCCTCTCCACTTCCTCACGCGACACCCCGTAGCGCTCCCGGGCCTGCCGAGCGAGGGCTTCCCCGTCGCCGGTTGAGGCAGCCAGCGGCAGCGTCGTGCCTGTCGCCGTAGCCAGGGTGGTGTTGTCCACCGAGGCTCGCAGGGCTATCTCGTAGGCCGCCAGGCCGCTCAGGTCTTCGGCCGTCAGTGGGGCGAAGCGCGGTGCCAACGCGCGCGCGTCATCCAGTTCCAGCGAGAAGGCGATCTGGGTGCGGACGGTACCGAGCACCGCGGCCTTGATCTCCGGGGTGAGTTGGCTGACGAACTGGTGACTGAGCACCATCCCGAGCCCGTAGCCCCGGGCGGCAGCGAGCATGTCCGCTAATTCAAGATCAAGTTTCAGGAAGTTCTGGAACTCATCAAGGTAGGCGAACACAGCGTGCCGACGCTCTGGGGCAACCGCCACCCGGGCTTGGGCTGCCGACCACAGCCCGGCCATGAGCAGCGAGCCGAGCAACGCCGTGGTCTCCGCACCGAGCACTCCGGCCGTGAGCGGTACCAGCACGATGCGCCGCTTGGTGAACACATCCGACAGGCGGATGCCCTCCGACTGCCCCAGCAGCAGCCGCAAAGATGATCTTGTGGTGAAGCTGCGGAGCTTGTTCAGGCTTGGCCCGATGACCTGGGCACGTTCGTTGTCGCTCATCTGCTCGAACGCCGCCCAGAAGGGACGGACACTGAGTGGCACGGACGATTGCCCGGTTACGAAGGCCCGGTAGCGCTTGTTGACCAGGATTTCCGGCAACTCCACGAGGGTGTGGGCGCTCCCGTCCACGGCCCGGCTATGGGTCAGCGTCAGCAACGCATTGCGCAGTACATCTGTCGTCCGAGGGCCAAAGCTGGAGCGCCACAATGAGGCCATGACGTGCACCAGGTGGTCAACGGCCAACTCCCGCGCGTGCTCACCACCGGCCAGGTCGAGGATGTTCAAACCCACCGGCCGGTCGATGGCGCTCGGATCGAGCAGCACCACGTCGTCCCGCCGGTTCTCGGGCACGCGGCTGAGCACATCGCTCACCAAGTCCCCCTTGGGGTCGAGGACGACCAGGCCGCGGTTGTCCGCCATGTCCTGGATGATCATGTTGGCGAGCAGCGTCGACTTGCCGACTCCGGTCGGTCCGATCACCCAGGCGTGGCGCAGTCGGTCAGCCCGTCTCAGTGCCAGCGGCCGGTTCGCCATACCGAGATAGTTGCTTTCAGCAACCACGTTTCCTGTGGTCGGCAAGGTGACACCAGGAGGCAACTGGCGTGCCGCCCCTCGGCTCAGGCCCGGAAGCGCAAGCTCCCCGATGGGCACCCCAAGTAGGCCAGACAGCTCGCGCGTTCCGGCCAATACCGGCCAGTGCAGCACCGGCAGAGTCGGGCGTCGCATCCGATCCGCCACCACGAACGACGGCACGAGCCTCCGAGCCAGCAGCACCCCAGGAGTGTTCATACCTCGCAGGGCGCCGAACACCCGACCGAAGATGCGGGAAGCGTCACCACGGCGCTTTGTCGCCACACCAAGCCGCAGCACCCCGTTCAGGGCCGGATCGCGCTGTTTGAGACGGGCCGCCCGTAGGGCCTCGCTGTCTTCCGGCTGGGCGACCGGGGATGACAGATCGTCAGCACGTACCGGCGCAGGTGTGCCCGCCCCGGTAAGCGTCCATTCCAGCCGCACTTCTTCGTCCTGCCCAAGTGGTGCGAGCGATGCCAAGACATGTGCGGCGGTTGCCTCAGCCTGCTCGACAGCCAAGGACCGACGACTACTGGTCAAACGGGTTTCGGCCGCAACTACGGGTCGGAAGGACTCAGTCGTACTGTTCGGAAGTTCCTCGATCCGAACACCCGGCATCGCGGCTCGCAGACCAGCCAGGACAGCGTCATCCAGAGCAGCAGGCACCCGCAGCTCGTGTCGGATACCGGCCCGTGTCGCCACTACCGTCAGCACGATCGGCGGCTGCGGCACCACAGCGAAGCGGCTGGCATGGGTACTGGCCGCTACCCGCCCGAGCCAGGTTGCCACCTGCTCCGCAGTGAGACTGGCCGGGAAGCTGATCGAGTAGGGACGCAGCGACTTACGCCAAGCTTCGGCATCCATCAGCCGAAACGCGATCACCAGGCCAGCCAGCAGGAAACCGCTACCTACGAGACAGAGGGCGACGATCATGAGTCGCTCTCTTCGCTTGTGGCGGGCGCTACGGCATCGGTCATCGTTTCTTCGGCAAGCTGACGGCCAAGCATGACAACGATCTGCGCCAGAAGATCGGCCTCAAGCTGTTCCCGTTGGACCCCATAGGCAAGAAGTTCCCAGTGTGGTTCTACCTTCCGGCGTTTTGCCATGCGCAACCTCCCCTCATTAAGCAGTCATTTGGCACACATATGTGCCAAAGCTGTCCCTAGTTATGACGCAATACCTTGTCCTGGTCAATAGTTGTTCTGATGTGGAATAGTCGACAAAGCGGCCTTCAACGGCGGTAGCGGCTGATGACCAACCGCCACAACCCCACCACCACCAAGGCCGCCACCGCGTAGGGCAGAACGCCCGCCAGGGCGTCTGCCACCACGTCGGCCAACGCGGCAATCCCACTGACGATGACCGCCAGCCACAGCGGGGCTGTGGTGAGCATGATCAAGCCCCACCACAGCCGCCGCCGCAGGCCGCCAAAGGGATTGCCGCGTCGTCGCCTCACGAGCCGTCGCGGCCCTTGCGGTGCCGCTTCGGCGGACGGGTGCGGTTGAGGTAGTCCAGCGTCGAAGCGGGAACGTCAATGCCCCGCCGCTGCAAGTCCTGGCAGATCGCGTTGAGCACTCGGGTGCGCTCGGCCACTCGCTTTTCCCAGCGGCGCAGCAGCGCGTTGGCCAAGCGGTGGCCGAACCAGCAGCCCAGGAAGAACGCCAGCCCTGCCACCGGCAACAGCAAGTACCCGGAGATGAGCGTGCTTTCCATCAGGGAAGACCTCCTTTCAATGCAGTGGGGACACACGGCTACCGCCGCCTGGCGGCAGCCGTGTGCAGGGAGGGAGAAATCAGGTACCGCGGCCCGGCCGCCGTGACCGGGAGGTGGTCATGGAGCGACGGATCACCAACCAGGTAGCCCGTTGGTAGTTGGCCTCGATACGGCGGATAGCGAGCCGCTTGGCTCGTTCCACTTCACGCTGCCGCTGCCGCCACCGACGTTTGGTTGTCCACCGGCCGTCCCAGTGCAGAAGCACCAAGACCGCAGCAGTCACCGCCAAGCTGAACCACAGCCCGGTCACGGGTTGAAGTTCAGGAGGTCGGCGATTACTCCCGTACGAACGGCCTCCTGGATAGCCATGCGGAACTGGATGTCCGAGGTGTCGTTTGCGGGCACTGCCCGCATGGCCATGCTGAGCTTGGCGTCAGCCAAGGCCGCCGCCGCGCCAAGGGCGTTCCGGGCCTCAATGACGGAGGCCGCCAGCTCCGCCTCATTGCGGACGTGCGCCAGCTCGATCTCCTGCCGATCATCCATGCCGTTCAGCGTGCGCTGTACCTGCTTGCTCGACGCCCCGTACAAGTACGTAGTGGGACGACGAGAAGGAACATTGGACATAGGTGTCCTCATTCATGGAGTTGTCAAAGTGAGCCAGCGGAAGCGACGTCCAGGCTGGCTATCAGGCTGAGTAGCTGACACCACGAACGTAGGGCTCGGTTCAAGATCAACAAAGGGGGCAACCTGGCCTTATTAGTAACAAGGTGTCCCACCGATCTGGCTTGCCACTAGCTCTGAACTGCACCGATACGAAGCGTGCCTTCACGGTTACTATCTCAACCGCTGGTTGACATAGTCTTCCCCCCGAAGCTCCACGAGCTTCGAAAGAGCAGCCCGACCCGGACTATAGAGATCCTGTCCGTTCTCGGCGTAGGCGTACGACAACATCAAGTTGTGGGCTTGTTCTAAACTGATACCGCAGGTTTCGTCGTAGTTATGACCGAAAGTTTCAAAATCCCGAAAACCTGCGCCATTACTCCATCCAACTACTGCAAATCCCAATCCATCCACGATACTTCGACGGATGCTTGCATCCTCGTCCCGCAACAATCGGTCCCACATTGGCAATGTTTCATCAGGGGCATACCGACTGAGAACTTGAAGAGCTGATGATCTGGCTACAACATGCCTATCTTCCAGGTGGCGACTTCCCATGAAAGCATTAACTATATCAAAACCTTTTTGGACGTCGCTTATGATAGAGAATTTCAAGAGGTCTTCCCACTCGAAATCTTCTATCGGATTTAAGTGATATAAATCGACTATCTCATTGGGCGACAGCCCATTAAGATCCAAACTTTTCTGGAGCCAAGAGTTTGCACTAGATTGTTCGCGTGGTGCTGGCTGTTTGCGCATATAAAATCTCGAATTACTAATGGTAGTTATAACAATAACGCTACGATTTGTCAATAGATTGACTCCGTCTGCATCTATTGAAATATAATTGCGCCTCTAGTGGCCCTACCGTACGCTTGGAGAACTTCAGGTGGCTCCACCCGGAATAATCGCCGATTCAGAGTCTTCATATGCTGACCTTAAGCAGGAAATCAGAGCGCTGACAAACCTCCGAGGTCTGCGCGATAAAGGCTTGCAATCTCGTCTGACACCTGCAATTCGCAAACATTTTGACATTCCCGATGATGCTGCACCTGGTAGGGCCGCCTACATCATTGCCACATGCATCAAGAATGCTCTCAAAGAGATTGAAATTGGAAATCAAGACCCTGACAAATTTCCCTTAGGGGTAATGATTTCCTTCAATATCTCTATTCCTCAGATATTCAAGAAAAATCTTATAGAACGTCGAAGATACGTCGATAAAAATCCAGTAGCAGGAGTGACGGTAAGTCCGAAATCGTCAGACACATATACAAGTGATTTCATTACTTATATTGCCCAACACCCCGTCGCTCCATCCAAACCAACCGATACTGACATTTCTCTTCTTGATGAAAAATCGGAAAATGTTGGTCGCACAATCATCCCTTACCCCGTCAGGGAAGGCCACGGCTACCGCATTCTCGAAGAGGACGATCCCGGTTTCGTCCCTGTTCCCCCTCGTGGCTTTTTGCAGCGCCGGAAGTGGCAAGCCGGACTAGGTGCCACCGTCGCAGCAATCACCGTCACAGCGTTTATCTACTTCCAATCTGGCGACTCTGCGCAGCCCGGTAAAAACTCCTCAGATACCCTCGACAACCTTGCCCTCGAACGTGACTTCGGGCTGACCTATACCTACACAAGCGACGTACAGGGCGGCATCAGTACGGCTTTCGCGGCACCACGCGATCTCACTGCCGAAGAAAAGTTCCAATTTGAAGATCCGGCCAGCCCTAGTGAACGGCAGACGCTATTCAGTCGGCAGATGGAAGCCGGAGGTTATGCCTACGGCGGCCTCGTACTAACTCTAAACTTTGCTCGCACCGATCGAGACGTGACTATCAAATCAGTAGAAGCTATCCACGCGATACCAGGAAAGCCGACTACGGATGTTTTGTTCTACAATCCAAATCTTGAAGGTTTGGCTACCCAGCTTGGTGTTCGACTCGATCAGCCACGCGCTGAGGCGGTGATATACGACGCTAAAACCGGCTCCTACGGTGATCCATATTTTGCGGAGCACCCACTTATTCTCCGTCAAGGAGAGCCCCAGTCCATAGCGGTACACTTTCGGGCCCCGCTTTCAAGCTACACCTTTAATATAGCAGTCCAGTACGAGATAGACGGACAACCATACACGCGGGAAATTCGAGACTCTTCTGCTAATGTTACCATCTTTCGTGCAACCGGAAATCTTTGCGATCCCCTGCCGCCGGGCGCAAACGCTGATGTACGTGCAGACCGGGCAAAACTCCGCTACTTCACCATCTACCGAGCTACCGGAAATGGCAATCCGCCACAGAAGCTAGAGTCAGACGCGACTGACGACTTCGTCCGCGCAGGCTGTCAATAGCGGCTTGTTCAAAGGAAAGGACCGGACCGGCGTGTCTCTTATGCGATTGCGATCGTGCCTGGTAGCGCTTATAACTCTCAGCCAGGTTGGTGCGTGCTCCAGTTCGGCTACGTCTCCTGACACCAGCGAGCCTTTCGCCTTCATCACGCCGTCTGAACTTGGGCTTGTCCGTGGTGATCAGATAGTTGCGCGCGCTTCGAATACTTTCGACAAGCACAGCAGAATCGTGTGGACTCACAATCGTCGCTTCGTAGCCGCGCTCAATGGTCACGCTGGCCCGAATCCGAATGGATCGGTCTCAGTGATTGATGCGCAATCCAATGTTGTACGCACGCTGCCATGCCCTGGGTGTGAAACCATTGCAGCACTGGACGGCAGCGCTGTAGCCCTGACGCAACTTGAAGTTGACTCAAACAACCCTGCAACAGGCTTGTTCACTTCTAAGATCGTGCGCATTGACCTTTCGTCTACTGCATCACCCACCATCCTTAATACCGGACTTCCCGATACGTACATCGCGGTGCGTTTGGTCGGCGAGGCCGAAGGTTCAGCACTGGCCGCCAACGGCGACCTGACTGAAGTATCGTTTCGGGGCGGCCCTGAACGAATGTACATAGTTTCTGCGTCCAAACCTTCGGCAGAGTTTGGCACTTCAGAAGGTAATACCGCGGTTGAGCAGATAACTGGGACTACGGTTGGTTCAGTCCGCTTGGCTGTATTGAGCGGAGCTTACGCTTTTGCGTGCACAACTGCCTCAATTGTCACGTTGTACGACCCTCAAACCCGGTTGGTGACCCACACGAGCACAGCAGCCATAATCCCAGATAGCGACCTCCCTACAAATGGTAGGGGCCCTGGCGAACACGGCATGGCAATGAGGGACCTCTGGTGGGATTCCTCTGGTACTTTACATGCCATGGTACAAGCGTGGACTTGCACTTCACCAAATGATGACTACAGCAATCAGTTGGTGCAGCAGTCACAGTGGAAGTTGAATTCCGATAACCGGTGGGAACAGGAAGATCAAGAAAACCTGTTGTCTATACGTCGCCTGAGCGACCGGCAGCGTGCAATTGTGACCCTCGCGCCCTCTAAGCCAGCCGAGCGCTATGGCACCTTATTTCTCGAAACTTCAGGAAGACGAAAAAACCTTGCCGATAAAGTTTACGCCATTGCTACACCTGCTGTCTAACAGGTATTACAAGATGAGTTCGACCTCGTCACGCCCACCGACGTAGCCCATCAAGTACCTGTCCCATGAAGCCCACGTCCTCCACGAACTCGCTCGGTCCCACAGGCGGCGGTATCACCGTCAGGCCGGGGCGCCGCTTCGGCGGCGGCTCCCGGTCCTCCGGTGCTTCGTCGGCCAGCTCGTGTTCGGAAGTAGGCTCCGTACGTTCGGAGGGGACTTGCGAACACGCCCCGTCTGTCTGTTCGCCCATCGTGGTGTTGTCGTCTCGCAGTCTCGGGAAGAAGCCCGTGGGGCAGTCGTCCCGCTTGGCGTCCAAGATCAGGCCGTCAGGGCCGTAGTCCTTGTCTCGCCAGTTAAGCCGTAGGGCATAGCCCTGCTCAGCAACCCGGCGCAGCAGCTCCGCCACCGGCACGGCCGCGGCTTGGCTGCCGTCGTGGCGGGTCACGTCGGACTGCCCGGCTGTTGTTGTCGGTTCTTCGGCATGGTGGCCGGGTCCGGGAAGACCGGCCCGGTCATGTCCTTGGGCAAGCTGTTGACGATCCGCCCCGTGAGGGACATGCCCGTCTCGATCATGGAAATGCCCAGACTGGCCACCACCGAGGCGGGCAACGGCGCTTCCCCCTCGGTGTGCTCCCGGATGAGGTGTTCCAGGTAAGCCGACAAGGCTTCGTTGACTTGGGCCAGGCCACCCAAGAGCACCTGGTCGTCCCGCCAAGGGTTGTCCGACTCGGCAGCAGTGGAGGGCGTGTCGTTCGGGTCAGTCATGAGTGTGAATCCGTTCTGTGGCAAGGAAAGTAGGTGCGGGAGGGCAAGCCGCGGTTCTAGTTCTTCGACTGGTCGCCCAGCCGTTCCGGTAGTGCGGGGTGAGCCTTGGCGGCCTGGCGCAGCTTGCGAATGGCGCTGTCCGCCCCGTTGACCTCCCGGGGCTCACCCAGGGAAGTGACCACCCAGGCCGCCCGCGCGATGGCTGCCAGTTCCGTGAGGGACAGGGAGACCGTCACTGACACGGCCTTCTCCGGCGGTGGTGGCTTGCCCTTCGATGCACCCGGCGACATGGCCTGCCACCGGCGCCCTACGACCCGGGAAGACGACCGGACAGCACCCGCTCAACCTCCGGGGGCAAACCACCGTCCATGACCCACGGCTCGATGCCCCGCAGCACCAGCTCCCGCACCAGCGAGGCCACCACCTCAACCCGATGCGACAGGTGCCCACCGTCGACCACCACCACGGCAGCCGCCGGGCGCATGTCGAGGGCGTCAAGCAGGCCGGTGAAGCCGGGCCGCTCGTCGGCCTCCAGCACACCTGAGCAGACGTCGGTGAACACCGTCCACAGCTCCCAACCCTCCCGGGCGCACCACCAGGCCAGCGTCTCCTTGCAGCCCTCCACGTAGCCCGGCCGGTCACTGACACTGCGGACGTAGCCGAAGACCACCTCAGCCGGGGGCGCGGCCTCCACGAAGGCAGGCGGCCCGGCCGCCCCCTTCCGAACGAGCGGGCTACGGCTGTGCTGCGGACTGGCAACCTGACGTGTCGGCATCCGTCTCGGCTCCCTGGCTCGGGGGTAGGGGCGGCACCCGCCGCCCGGAGGCGGGGTTGGTGGGCGGCGGGTGCCTGACCACGAGTTTTGTGTGCTTCACTGGATGCAGTCGATCGGTCGCGGCCAGTTGTGAAGAACTGTCAAGGAGCGGCAGTGCCCGGGAACGCTGAGCTAGGAGCGGTGCTCCGCGAACTGCGGACAGCACGTGGGATGACACTGGGTACCGTCGCTAACCAGGTCCGCTGCGCACCATCGTTGCTCTCGTACGTTGAGAGCGGCCAACGCCAGCTCCACGAGTGGCTTGCCGCCAAGCTGGACGAGGTCTACGGCACAGGCGGTGTGGTGGTCTCGCTATTGCACGGCACTGTCACCATGTCTGATTCGCCCCCATTCGGGGTACCTTCTGAGAGCGATGTGTTCGTTGTGTCGCTGCTTGGAGGTGAAGCGATGCCGCTCTCACGGCGAGAACTGCTGGCTTCTCTGAGCGTCGGTGTGGCAGGTACGGTGCTGAACCGCCGCTTCGAGAGAGCGGTTGAAGCGCTTGATATGACTACCGACCCGCTTGACCACTTCGCCGCAACCTATGACGGCTTCCAAGTCGCTACCCGGTCGCTTCACCCTCACCGGCTGATTGACGGCCTGACCGGCAGCGTGGCCGTCCTTGACGGACTTCGCCGCCGCGCAGGCAGCAAGGAACAGTCGCAGTACCACCAGATGCAAGCGCGTTTCGCTGAAAGTCTCAGTTGGCTCAGCGAGGAGGCAGGCGACCTACCGGGCGCGATGTACTGGATTGACCGAGCCGCGCAGTGGGGTCAAGCCGCTGACTGGCACGCCATGTCCGCGTACGGGTTCGTGCGACGCTCCATGATGGTCGTCAGCTTCTCAGGAGACGGTCGCCGGGCTATCGACAACGCCACAACGGTCTTCTCCCAGTCCCAGTCGTCGCCACGGATGCGAGGCTTGGCTGCCAAACAGATAGCCTTCGGCCATGCGCTGCTCGGCGACCAGGAGGCAAGCACGCGCGCTCTCGACCAAGCCGTGACGCTGCTGTCCAAGCCGGTCCAAGGCGGTGACGCGCTGCTGGGACAACGCAGTGTCTTGACCGAAGACCTCTTCACGATCTTCCAGACCACTTGCGACATCTACCTTGGCCGCGGTGAGCAGGCCATTGCCAGTCTGGCACCGCGCCTGGACAGCTTGTCGTCATCTTCGGCTCGTACAGCCACGATCACCAGAGCCAAGGTGGCACGGGCCTATGCCAACATCGGGCAACCCGAAGAAGCTGCGCACCATGCCTTGGCTGCCCTCGATGACATTGAAGCGGTCGGCTCACAGTCAGCCCGAGCCGAACTGGGGCGAGCCGCCCGTACCTTCGCCCGCTGGCGAGGCCGTGATGACATGCAGGCAGTGCTCCGCCGTTTGCAAGTTAGGACCGCTTGAGGCGAGTCACGTCCAGTGGCTCCTCGTGAATATCGCTGCCGTTCGCTGTCACCCGGTAAGCGCTGGCGTGCTTGCGATCGCTGATCGCGTGCACCAGCTCGTGCCCTTGGAAGTGCAGCCCGGCTCCGGCGTCTATGGCGTAGCCCTCTGACGGCAACTCTCCTGCTCGCATGGCGCCCTCAAATACTTGGCGGCGGTCGGCATAATGCACAGCGTTGCCATATGGCAGCAGGCCCAGGCCGTCCCGATGTGCCTGCACTTCACCGAACGAGTCGGTGACGCCACCAGCAAACCAGCACAGCGAACCTGCGGACTCCCCGCCGAGGATGACACCGTGTTCGTAGCAGTCACGAAGCACCTGATCGAGGCCATGCTCTCGCCAGACCTCCAGAGCCTTGGCCACATTGCCGCGATCGACCCAGACAAGGGTCTGCTCACCGAGAAAATCTGCCAAGTCGCGCGGCCGGTCGTCGGCCGACAGCGCGAGATGACTTGTCTCTACATCGGTGTCGGCGAAGGCCGCGTAAAAGCTTTCGATGCTGACCGTGTCGTCATCGCTAGCGGTCGGGATGAAGCAGACCTTGGGCCTGGAGGGGTTGCCTGCCAACTCGAAGGCGTATCGGAAGACCGGAGACGGCTGCCAGGGGTCACGGGCACGGTTAAAGCCCATGCAGGTGGCGAGAATGCAAGTCTTCATACGACAAGCCTACAGACAAGCAAGCAATAGTAAGCAGGCGGCAACGCGCAACTTCAACCTTGCTGCTGCATCAACGCTTCGTGTGCACGATCGAGGCGAACTACCCGGCCCCCTAGGTCCTTTAGCGGTTCCTCAAAGGCTGCAATAAAACTTGCATCGGTGCTCCCAAGGAGTTTGCCAACATTCTGCCCGACTGTTGATATCACAAGCATGGAAGTAGCGAGTGGTAACTGGGGGCGCGTTTCGTAATCTTCCAACCTTGGGGAGTACACGCCATCTTGATACGTCAGATGGTTTCTATAAAGGTCGTTCCAGTCGCCGTGAACTTCGACGGAACCCTGTCGATAAGAATCGTACACGGTGTCACCGAGAAGCTTGATACGCGCTTCAATTGAAGGGTATCCGATTTTCCCCCTTCCGGGGATTGCCGACACATCATCGACACCTGCCGCCGCAGCGGCCTTTTTGATAGACCGCTGCATTCGCATCTCAATGGGTAGCGCAATCCCATTTCGCTTTTCGATATTTTCCAGGATAGTTGTGAGCAACTCACGTTCCGCTATGAGGCCACTCGCGATATACTGATCGTACCGCTCTCCATTGCCCGCATCTCCAAGAAGGTAGAGCAATGTGGCGACAGTTTCAAGCACGGAACGATTAACTGCCATTTGTTGGAAAGACTCTTTTGCAGCAAGATCACGAACCAACAGTCGCGTTAGCTTTGCTAGCCGAACCAACATGCCTCGGTTGACAGCAAGATTGCGTTCAGTTATTGGCGCTACGTGAATGCTTGATACCAAGCTCACCCAATGCGCTGTCTCGCGTAGCAGGTAAAAACTCGCCTCCATATGAGGCGCTTCAGATTTGGAGTGCGTCAACTTCTCCCAATTTGGTTCATACCTCTCTGGAAGCATGTCTTCGGTGAATTCAGTTAAGTTCATAGGGCTAGTATATTTTAACCAAAAATTTTCCGCTATCAATTTCTCTTAGCCTGAATGGAAAGTCATACAAGTTAGGCCTTCGCCTGTCGGGCCTCCTTGAAAGTTTTGCAATGCTGCTCCGTCCAATGCCATACTGCTCTGCAAGCTGTAATCGGGTTGCCCTGCCACCCTTGAAGTCAGCCATAAGGATAACTATCCACGCCGCTGTGAGACGAGCAGCCATGGGCCTACGTAACGTCGCTCGCCGTGGTGCAGCTTGGACGGCTGATGCGCGGGTCGTCAGCGTGCGCAACCGAGTCGAGCTTCAATAGCTTTGCGCAGTTCATAGGACCAATCCGGTCGGTTCAGGTATCCGGCAAGTAGGCTGCCCCCTTGGCGCTCAGGTTGACCCGGACAAACAGCCGCAGAGTATCCGTGGAGTGTTCGGCTTATTTCTCGGCTTCGCGGGCCTGGCGCTGCCGTTCGGACTGGACCTCCTTGGCAGAGGCCGGGTTCGCGGCACACAAGCAAAGATGAGACTAATGGGACTTGCATGACGTAGACTAGAAGTAGAAACCGTAGCAACGCAGCTTGTCCGGCACGATCAGACAGGAAATCCAAATGTCGAATTTGCTTGAGCCTCCTACGGATGAACACCGACGCCTGTTGCGACTGATCGCTGACGTATACCGCAAATATGACTATCGTCCGCCAGCTTGGGAATATATACAACATGAATTCGATAAAATAGGGGTAGATGCCCTGTCGGTCCTTAACTCTCTGCCGTTCGTTGGCTCAAATCGTCCGTATGGAAAATACAGTACGATTTTGTCTAACCAAAATCCCATGATTGCTTCCACGTGGTCCAATCAGGAAAACATCGGTCCGATAGTGGCGTTCGATCTTACAATTGCTGGTCGATGGCATAGCGGTGATGCTGAACAACACCGCAGGGCAGAAGAGTTCATTGTCGTCCTTAAGGATCTTGTTAAACTTCGCCTTAGCTTTGACATTCCTCCAGGTGGCCTAGCCAACACTAGGATGACATGGCAAGAAATGCACCAAAAAATGCCACACATCCCTGTCGATGTGGTAGAAAAATTTCAACAAATCGCAAAGACCGAGCCCGTGTTTCGGAGAGCATTCCTGGGAACCTACGAGGGCTCAGATGGCTGGAGTCTAGAACTTCAACGTGGACTCGCACTATATGCAGGTATCGAGAGTGTTGAAGCGTACATTGCTCGGGTTATAGAGCTACTCACACCTGAGTCGGTCGTCACGGAGCCTATTACCCCTTCAGCGTTGGGGCTACATGAAGCACTCGACTACTTGAATGTCGTTTGGCGACTCAACTTCGACAAGAACCTGCTACAGCCAATCAGCAATGAGCGAACAGCCCGGCTTGCTTTTGACGTTCACACTAGGGATGAGTTCTCTTCACAGCTCAGCAGTCTCAGCGAACTTATTAAACTTATGATCGTTCCAGGAAATAGTAGTGCATACAAAACGCCTCTTGAGCGAATCATCCCGTTCGTCTCTAGTAAGCGACAGCTTGATCCAGCGGCACTTGATCGCATGAAGACGGCTATCGAGACGCTTCGCGCAGTACAGAGTGTAAGAAACTCGCTCGGACAGCACACCGGAACCGAGCATCGTGGAGTTACGAGCCTGAGCGCTCTGAGTTTGTCATACCCCATCACTGATTACCATGGCGCCTGGAACACTATTCGACTGCGCACCATTGAAGCCCTAGCAGTTCTACGCGAAGAGATTAGCGACTCTACGGAGTTCCAAACTGATGAGACCGGCCAAACCACGGAGTAAATACGACACGACGCTCGTCCGATTGGGGCGACTAGCGATATACTGCCACCCGTCCTCCCCCTAACTCCACATAACTCAACCCACTCGCCTCAAGATCCCGCACATACGCCTCCACATCAACCTTGACGTACTGCCGAAAATCTTCTGGCACCTGCTCCAAGAACTCATATGCCCCTGTTTCGGTCAACCACTCTTCGGCGTAGTCCTCTAAAGAGTCCCAGGTACCTTCGTAGTGCTCATGGAACTTGTCCGGGTCGATGAGTTCTGTACTGTCCTCACCAACCAGCGCTACCCAGTGCCCGTAGGGTTCGCCGTGTTTGGCCAGACCGCGGGCAAGGAGGGTAACCGTCTCCATGCTGGCGTACTCGTACACGTCATGCCCCGGGAAATCGGACTGGTCGAAAATGCCCCACTCCTCCGCGGCTTCGCCGTAGCGGCGAGCCGTCGGAGAAGTCCGCAGTATCCAGGAAATCTGCTCGTGCAGTGCTTCCGGTTCCTGGTCGGCCCTGATCCACATGCCGTGGTTGAGGCCATTGTTGTAGTCGAGCAGGCTGGCTACCCAAATCTCCGGCTTGACCCCGCTCGGAGTGTCGTAGCTGTCTGCACCTTCCGGCCAGTACGGCACCGGGCTTGTCTGTTCGGCGTACTCCACCACGTAGCGGTGTAGCGCCTTGACCCACCGCTGTTCATCCGAGCTGTGCTGCTCCCAGTCCCGATACAGCTCCCGGTACAGCTCGTCATCTTCGTTGAACACCGTCCCACACCCGGCCAGCACCGCCAGTGGGCTGTCTGGCGCTTCGCCCTTGAAATGCCGCGCAAGGACCTGCACTGTCCTCGGGTCAATGGGCTGGTCCAACGTCTCAGCCGCTGCAACCGCTGCTGTCAGCCGGTCGGCTGGACGGTGCTCTGTGACCTCCTCACCGGAGGCCGCCAGCGCAGTACTCCCGAGAGCGGCGTGTACCTGTCCAGGTACCTCCTGAGCGTCCGCAGCTCGTTCGGTGCTGACTGGCGGGTCTCCCGGCCAGAGCGTGGCCCAGCCGTCGACTGGTTCCGGTGCCGCCGCGCGGCCGGTGATGTACTCGTCCAGGGCATCCAGCCACGGCTCCAGCTCTACCAGTGTGTCATCCCGTCGCCAGGTGTCCAGCTCCTCCGCCAAGCCCTCGACCAGCGCCCCGGACGAGACCAAGGCATACAGCGGCGACTCTTGACCGCCATGAAGTTGAGCCGCAATAGCCCGCGCCGTGGCGTGGTCGATGGGGCGGTTGTCACGAAGGGCATCGGTGATGCCGTGGTGGATGCGCTGCTCGTCGGTAACTGGCTCGGAGACGGATTCCGCTGACTGCTCAGGTTCCCGGTCGCTGGCCATGTCCTGAAACTCGATCAGGGTTTCAGCATCATCCGGGTCAACGCCCACGGCAACGTATCGCTCCAGCCGTGCTCGCGCTTCTCGCCGTTCCCGCGAGGCAGCCATTCGTGCTTGTTCTATCTCGGCTTGTCGCACGGGATCGTCTGTGCCGTAGCTGTTGACGCCAAAGTAGGGGTTTTCACCTCCTTGGTATGGGTGTTGTTGTTCCATAGGTAGTTCTCCTTTTGCAAAAATTCACTTTTAGACTGCCTCTTCGGCATCGCTCAAACGCTGTACAAACTCTCGTCCCTCTTCCGTGAGTCGGTAGATTTGCAGAACAGGCACGTTGAAGTCGAAGAGTCCATCGTAAGTCGCACTAGCCCTAAAAGTCTCACCGTAGATGACATACCCGTCATGCAAGAGGTGCATCATCAGAATGTCCATTACACCGGGGAGTTGCACCTCATCTACATTAGGGTTTAGTGCAAAATAGGTGAGTACGCGACGTTCTACATCACCATATCGACCATTGGTCGTGGCAAGGTTTTGCTTGTACATTCGCATGGACTGTCGATCAATCGTTCCAGTATCGAACCTGGTGTGACAGGTTGGACACAATGCAATCAAATTATCGAAGGCGTGTTCACGAACATCCGCCCACGGAATGATATGTGCGATTTCAATCGGTACGCTGCGGCACGTTGGTATTGCGCATCGGTGTCCGGCTTCCGTAAGAACTTCACGCTTCAATTGCGCTGGCACAGCAGGTCTGTCTTGAGGCATAGCGTAGAGCGTATCAGGGCCGCTTCTTATTCTAGATATCTGTTTCTACGAACCATCTCCGTCTCCTCCGCCGTCAACACATATGCTGGCAACTCCTCCACACCCTCTTGAAACGCCCGATACAACCGATGCGTTCCATCAATGAACAGCGGACTCGCTACACCCTCTTTATCTACCAGTGTCGCCACAATGACCGGGTCACTTAAATCGGTAGTCATCGCATAGTCCTTGTCAAAGTATGGGCCAGGCCCTAGCAGTCGAATCATCCCGGGTGTTTCAAGCCCTGGTAAGCCAAAAGCATTTGCCCACTCAAAAACCGGCAGAGACACTGTCGGCCGCGGCTTCTCCTCAATGATGCGTGCCGCTTCGCCTATGCTAAAGCTCCACGGACCGAAGATGTAGTACTGATTATTTTTGTCTGACTTACGCTCTTTTTTCTTGGGTTCTCGTTCCATGTGTAGTTCCTCGTTTAAGTGTGAAATACAAATGCCTCTAGCCCGTACGCCAAAGTCGGCGACGGGCTAGAGGCATGTCAAACTATGCCGCTCCTCCTCGTGGCGGCAGCTTCCGCGCCCCGTGCTGGTGAAGCAGACGCTTCACAGAAGTGGGGCTGATGACATACGACTCAGCCAGAGCTTGGATGGTGCACCCTGCTAGGTAGGACGCCACCAACGTCTTGATCTCGTCCGCCGTCAGCCGGGCCGTGACCTTGCGGGACGCAGGTGGAGTTGGGCCATCGGCTGAGGGCAACTGGTCCAGCCGCTCAGTCACAGGCGGCTCGGACTCGATCAACTCTAGCGTTCTGACCAGCGGTTTCAGGAGTTCTTCGCGGTTGGAGTATCGGCGGGCTAGCTCCACCGACCTCGGCCGACCTGTGTTCGCGGAAAGCGCGAACCAGGTCGGTCGTCGTTTTCCCTGGGGGGGCGACCCCCCAGACCCCCACGGTGCGGTGGGTTTCTGAACCAGCCTGGTGGGCTTGGGCTTCGCCGGGCCTCGCCGCGTCTGGCAGTGCGGTGAGTTCCTGAACCAACCCGGTGGACCTGGGCCTCGGCCGGGCCTCGCCGCGTCTGGCAGTGCGGTGGGTTCCTGAACCAACCCGGTGGACCTGGGCCTCGCCGGGCCTCGCCGGGCCTCGGCGCGTCTGGCAGTGCGGTGGATTCCTGAACCAACCCGGTGGACCTGGGCCTCGCCCAGGTGCGGTTGGTGGGGCGGGCTCGGCTTCGTCCGGCATCCAGCGTGGTGGGCTTGGCTTCGCCCGCATCTGGTGGGGCGGGTTTGTTGTGGTTGTGGGAGTGCGGGCCGGCACCGGGTGGTGTCGGCCCGCACTGTTGTTCTCAGGCGGCCAAGGTTGCTGTTGCTTCCTTTTCCAGGGCCAGGTCCACTGCCTCTCGGACGTCGGTGACGAAGTGGATGGTGAGTTCTTCGCGGACGGCGTCGGGGACGTCGTCCATGTCCGGTTCGTTTCGGTGGGGCAGCAGGACCGTGGTGATGCCCGCCCGGTGCGCGGCCAGCAGCTTCTGCTTGACGCCGCCGATCGGGAGCACCCGGCCGGTGAGGGAGACCTCGCCGGTCATGGCGACGTCGGAGCGGACCGGGCGGCCGGACAGCAGTGAGGCCAGGGCCGTGGTCATGGTGACGCCCGCGCTGGGACCGTCCTTGGGGACCGCGCCCGCCGGGACGTGGATGTGGACCCCCCGGTCGGCCAGGGTGGCCGTGGGGAGGTTCAGCTCCGCGCCGTGCGAGCGCAGGTAGGACAGGGCGATCTGCGCCGACTCCTTCATGACCTCGCCCAGTTGGCCGGTCAGCGTCACCCCCGTGGCGCCGGTGCCGGGCTCGGCCAGCGACGCCTCCACGAAGAGGACGTCGCCGCCCGCGCCGGTGACGGCCAGGCCCGTGGAGACGCCGGGGACCCCGGTGCGCTCCGCGGACTCGGGGGTGTGGCGGGGCCTGCCGAGGTAGGTGCGCAGGTCCGCCGCGTCCACCCGCAGGGGCAGCTCCGAGGAGCCCAGCGCCAGCCGCGCCGCCACCTTCCGCAGGACGCGGGCGATGGAGCGCTCCAGCTGCCGCACGCCCGCCTCCCTGGTGTACTCCCCCGCCAGCAGGCGCAGGGCGTCCGGGGACACCGAGACCTCCTCCGCCGTGAGCCCGGCCCGCTCCAGTTGCCTGGGCAGCAGGTGGTCGGCGGCGATGGTGACCTTCTCGTCCTCGGTGTACCCGTCGAGCCGGACCAGCTCCATGCGGTCGAGCAGCGGGGCCGGGATGGACTCGACGACGTTCGCCGTGGCCAGGAAGACCACGTCGGACAGGTCGAGCTCGACCTCCAGGTAGTGGTCGCGGAAGGTGTGGTTCTGCGCCGGGTCCAGGACCTCCAGCAGGGCGGCGGTGGGGTCGCCGCGGTGGTCGGAGCCGACCTTGTCGATCTCGTCGAGCAGGACGACCGGGTTCATCGTGCCCGCCTCCTTGATCGCCCGCACGATGCGGCCGGGGAGGGCGCCGACGTAGGTGCGGCGGTGGCCGCGGATCTCGGCCTCGTCGCGGACGCCGCCGAGGGCGACGCGGACGAACTCGCGCCCCATGGCCCGCGCCACCGACTCGCCCAGCGACGTCTTGCCGACCCCGGGCGGGCCGGACAGGGCCAGGACCGCGCCGGAGCGGCGGCCGCCGACCACGCCCAGGCCGCGCTCGTCGCGGCGCTTGCGCACGGCCAGGTACTCGATGATGCGGTCCTTGACGTCGTCGAGGCCCGCGTGGTCGGCGTCGAGGACGGCGCGGGCGGCGGGGATGTCGTAGGCGTCCTCGGTGCGCGTGGTCCACGGCAGGTCGAGCACGGTGTCGAGCCAGGTGCGGATCCAGCCGACCTCGGGGGACTGCTCGGAGGTGCGCTCCAGCTTGTCGACCTCGGCCAGCGCGGCGTCGCGGACCTTCTCCGGGAGGTCGGCGGCCTCGACGCGGGCGCGGTAGTCCTGCTCCTCGGAGGCTGGCTTGCCGTCCAGCTCGGCCAGTTCCTTGCGGATGGCGGTGAGCTGCTGGCGCAGCAGGAACTCCCGCTGCTGCTTCTCCATCCCCTCCCGCACGTCCTTGCGGATGGTCTCGTTGACGTCGAGTTCGGCCAGGTGCTCGCGGCCCCACTCCAGCAGGCGGGTCAGCCGCTCGGCGACGTCGGTGGTCTCCAGCAGCCAGACCTTGTTCTCGTCGGAGACGTAGGTGGCGTACCCGGCGAGGTCGGCGAGCGCCGACGGGTCGTCCACCGAGGCCACGCTGTCGACGACCTGCCACGCGCCCCGCTGCTGCAGGATGCGGGTGACCAGGTCCTTGTAGTCGCGGGCCAGTTCGGGCACCCGCTCGTCGACGACCTCGTCGAGCGCCTCGACCTGCACCCACAGCGCGGCGCCGGGGCCGGTGGTGCCCGCGCCGATGCGCACCCGGCCGGTGCCGCGGACGACGGCGGCGAGCTGCCCGCCGGGCAACCGGCCGACCTGCTCGACCACGGCCAGCGTGCCGACCCGCGCGTACTTGCCGTCCAGCCGGGGCACCAGCACCACCCGGGCGGGCTCGCCGCCGGAGCGGGCGGCCTCGACGGCGGCGCGGGCCTCGTTCGCGTTGTCGCCGCCGGTGAGCTGGATGGGGACGACCATGCCGGGCAGCAGGACCGTGTCGTCCAGCGGGAGCACCGGCAGCGTCAGAGCCTCGGACATGCGGATCACTCTCCAAGAAGTTGAGTCTGACCAGCTCAACCTCCCTGAGTCCGGTGGTGTTCCCCCGCCGTGTTCGCCGTGAGCGAGCGGCGGGCCAAGACCGCCGCCAGGGCGACCACGCCGAGGGCGACCCCGAGGGCGATGGCCCACCGCACGTGCCCCGCCCCGGCGGCGCGGCCGGTCAGGTAATCGGCGGGCAGGGCCTGCCGGAGGATGAGGTCGGGGGCCTCGACATCGCCGCGCGGCGGGTCGCCTGCGGGTCGCGGCGGGAACCGGCGCCCGGTCCCCGGGGTGCGGCCGACCCTCTTCTCGGGTGGTGTCACGAATACCTCGTGGGTTCTGCTGGTGGTTGTCGACGGGCGGACGGGGCACGCACCACCCGGGAGCACACGCTCCGGAGGACTCAGACGGGGCACTGCATTCTGATGCGCTTCCATAGCGTCACTCAAGCGTGAAAGCAGGTAACGGATGGCGCTTGTTTGCTGTGCCCGGCCCATGGCCATGCGACACTGTCCGGAGATCGACTAATCGAAGGCACAGGCAGGAGGGCCGGAATTGCCCGGCGGCAACACCGCGACGACTGAGGCGAAAGTGAGAACCTTGGCGGAGAACAGTGCTGAGCGAAGAGAAGAGCAACCGGGGGCGCACCGGCTGACGGCCAACATCTCCTCGGCGACCAAGGCCGCGCTCGACGAGATCGCCGACCGCGAGCAGATCAACCAGACCGAGGCGCTGCGCAGGCTCGTCGCGTACGGCCGCCTGCTGTACCGCACCGCCCAGATCGACGGCGACGAGATCCTGATCCGGCGCACGGACGACTCGACGCTGGAACGCATCATCCTCATCTGACCGGACCCGTCCGGTCGCACCGCGGTGGTCAGGACGCGGTGGTGTCGCGAGCGCGGGGGTCCACCTCCGAGAAGCCCGTCACGATCGCCTGTCCGACCGCCGTGCCGCCCCGGCCCGCGTGCAGCCGGTGCCGCCCGCGGCGCCGCGGACCACCCAGCAGGTGCCGGGCCGCGATGGCCACGACCGTGCAGCCGAACACCGCGGCGGCGCCCTGGTTGGTGACCGACACCGCCAGCACCAGCAGCAGCGCGACCACGAGGTCACCGCGGTCCAGGACGCGCACGTGCCGCACCCGCACCGGCCCCTCCCGCACTTCTTCCCGCCGCACCCGCGCACCGCGCGCCGACGGCTGCCGACCGCCCTGCCCCCACCGGTGGAGCACGATTTCCTTCCGAACCGGCTCGGCGGACCCCGACGAACGCTGTCCCATCTGCATGTCTCCAGCATTACACGCACTTGGTTCATCAGTTATGCGCACAGATGGCGCAGCGACGAACGGCCGAATGCGTAGGTCGAGCGGCACAGTGATGCACCCCAGCCTGTCAATGCTGCCGCTCAGCGAAATCACCCTATAGGGAGTGAATTCACCCGCCCGTGAATCGTCAGGACACTCTGAGGAGTCGGGCGCCATTGTCGTGCAGCACGGCGCGCAGAAATGGCTCCCCCAGGGCCGGGTCTTCCGCCCACCCGGCAATGGCGTCCACCTGCTCGGCGTAGGCGTACGGGATGCTCGGGAAGTCGGTGCCGAGGACCACCCGGTCGGCGACGTCGGCCAGCCTGCGGGTCCAGTCGGCGGGCAGCGGGGCGATGTCGGTGGTGAAGGGGACGCCGACCATGGTGGTGTCGAGGTGGACCCGGGGGTGGCGGTCGAGGAGGTCCAGCGCGAGGGACAGCTCCGGCATCCCGGCGTGGGCGAGGACCGCGGTGAGCGCCGGGTGGCGGCGCAGCACCTCCTCGAAGACCGGGAGACCGGTGTGCTCCCCCGGGAGGGGGCCGTGGCCGCAGTGGACGACGACCGGGACCCCGGCCTCGGCGAGCAGCCCCCAGGCGGGGTCCAGCAGTGCGTCGCGGGGGTCGTAGGCGCCGACCTGGACGTGGGCCTTGACGCAGCGGGCACCCGCGCGGACCGCCGCGTCCAGGTAGGACACGACACCCGGTTCCGGGTAGAGGGTGGCCGTGGGGACCGCCTCGGGGACGGTGGCGGCGAAGTCGGCGACCCAGTCGGTGAGCCAGGCGGCCATCCCCGGCTTGTGCGGGTAGACCAGCGGGGCGAAGGCGACGACGCCGAACGAGCGCAGCAGCTCGACCCGCTCCGGGACCGGCAGGCGGTAGTGGATCGGCCACGCCCGGCCGTAGTTGCGCTCGGCGTCGTCGAAGTACTGCCAGACCTTGCGCTGGACCGGGTCCGGCAGGAAGTGCACGTGGATGTCGACCAGGCCCGGGATGCCGAGGGAGCGGGCCAGGCCGACGAGGTCCCCGTCACGCATCAGCGCATCCCCTTGGCCGCCCGCCCGAGCGAGCGGGTGATCTCCTTGTTGGCGTCGCGCTTGGCCAGGTCCTGGCGCTTGTCGTAGGACTTCTTGCCCTTCGCCAGCGCCAGCTCGACCTTCACCTTGCCGTCCTTGAAGTACAGCGACAGCGGCACCAGCGACAGCCCGGACTCCTTGATCTTGCCGATCAGCCGGAGGATCTCGCCCTTGTGCATCAGCAGCTTGCGGGTGCGCCGCGGCTCGTGGTTGGTCCAGGTGCCCTGCGTGTACTCGGGGATGTGCAGGTTGCGCAGGTAGACCTCGCCGTCGTCGACCGTGGCGAACGCGTCGACCAGCGAGGCCCGGCCCTCCCGCAGGCTCTTGACCTCGGTGCCGACCAGGACCATGCCCGCCTCGTACGTGTCGACGACCGAGTAGTCGTGCCGCGCCTTGCGGTTCGACGCGATCACCTTGTTCCCGCGCTCCTTCACCATGGCGGGAACTCTACGGAAGCAGCCGGGTGGGCGGCGACGCAGTTGTCATGTGCGCACGTAGAGGCGCAGGGTGACGTAGCCGGTGACCGCGGAGATGCCCAGCGCGACCAGCAGCAGCCACGGCGAGACCAGCAGGATGTCGAGCCCGTCGACCGAGCGGACCACGCCCGCGTTGATCGGGTCGGCCAGCACGTCGTCGAGGAACACGACCTTCAGCCCGACCAGGCCGAGGATCGCCACCAGGGCGCCGATGAGGCCGGTGACCATGGCCTCCAGCAGGAAGGGCAGCTGGGTGTACCACCGGGTGGCGCCCACCAGGCGCATGATCCCGACCTCGGTGCGCCGGGTGAACGCCGAGAGCTGCACCGTGTTGGAGATCAGCAGCAGCGCCGCGATGGCCATGAAGAGCGCGACCGCGAAGGTCATGTTCCGCACGCCGTTGAGGGCGTTGAAGAACCGGTCGAGGAACTCGCTCTGGTCGGTGATGGTGTCGATGCCCGCCTGGCCCTGGTATGCCTGGGTGACGACCTCGGGCCGCTCCGGGTCGACGAGCTTGACCCGGAAGGACGCGGGCAGCGCCTCCGGCCTGGCCAGCTTCACCAGCTCCGGCTGCGCCTCGAAGATCTGCTTGAACCGCTCGAACGCCTGGTCGCGGTTCTCGAAGGTGATCGAGTCGACCGCGGGGTCGCCCTCCAGCTTCGACCGCAGCCCCTTGCACGGGTCGTTCTGGCACTCCTTGTCGGTGGAGGACACGTCGTCGGTCAGGTAGATGCTGACCTCGACCTTGTCCTGGTAGAGCGCCTGGGTCTTGTCGATCATGCGCACGACCAGCAGTCCACCGCCGAGCAGGGCGAGCGAGATGGCGGTGGTGATGATCATCGCGATGGTCATCGTGATGTTGCGGCGAAGACCGGTCAGGACCTCGCTGAACACGAAGCTGGCACGCATGGGGGGCGGTGTTCCTCGCTGTTTCGGGGCAGTCTGGACTGGGGGCGGACTAGCGGCCGACGCCGTAGACGCCGCGGGCGTCGTCGCGGATCACGCGGCCCAGGTCGAGCTCGACCACCCGGCGGCGCATGGAGTCCACGATGGAGTGGTCGTGGGTGGCCATCAGGACGGTGGTGCCGGTGCGGTTGATCCGCTCCAGCAGCAGCATGATGTCCTGGCTGGTGTCCGGGTCCAGGTTCCCGGTCGGCTCGTCGGCCAGCAGCATCAGCGGCCGGTTGACGAACGCGCGGGCGATCGCCACGCGCTGCTGCTCACCGCCGGAGAGCTCGTGCGGCATCCGCTCGGCCTTGCCCTCCAGGCCCACCAGCTCCAGCACCTCGGGCACCACCTTGCGGATGGTGTGCCGGGGCTTGCCGATGACCTCCAGGGCGAACGCGACGTTCTCCGCGACGGTCTTGTTCGCCAGCAGCCGGAAGTCCTGGAACACGCAGCCGATGGACTGCCGCAGCCGGGGCACCCGGCGCCGGGCCATCCGCGCGACGTCGAAGTTCGCCACGTAGACCCGCCCCTTGCTGGGCACCTCCTCGCGCAGCAGCAGGCGCAGGAACGTCGACTTCCCCGACCCGGACGCGCCGATCAGGAAGACGAACTC
Source organism: Actinokineospora sp. PR83 (assembly GCF_021056305.1). NCBI lineage: Bacteria > Bacillati > Actinomycetota > Actinomycetes > Pseudonocardiales > Pseudonocardiaceae > Actinokineospora > Actinokineospora sp. PR83. The sequence goes on along the minus strand of NZ_JAJCXD010000011.1, from coordinate 38,201 downwards.
ACCCTTGTCGACCTCGACCGAGATGTTCTCCAGGGCGGGCCGGGTGGAGGTCTTGTAGACCTTGGAAACCTCTTCGAGCCGGATCACGGTGGGCGAGTCTACCTTCGGTCGTTATCGAGCCGTTGCCTCGGCCTCGGCGGGGAACTGCCTGGTCACACTGCGTAAATCTCGCGCACCCCGGCACTACGGCGCGCAAGCGCGGAGCGCTCCCGGACCACCGGGGAACCGGGTCTGGAACAAGGCCGGACACCCACCCCGCCAAGCCGCGGACGATATCGGGCACCCACCCCCACCAAGCCGGGGACGACGCCGGACACCCACCCACCAAGCCGGGGACAATGCCGGACACCCGCCCTGGCAAGCCGGGGACGAGACCGGACACCCGCCCTGCCAAGCCGGGGACGAGACCGGACACCCGCCCTGCCAAGCCGGGGACGATGCCGGGCGGGGAAGAGGGGGCGGGTGGCGGGAGGAATCATCACTGCGTGCGGCGCCAGCGGATTCCGGCCTCCAGGAAGCCGTCGATGTCGCCGTCGAGGACCGCGCTCGGGTTGCCCATCTCGAACTCGGTCCGCAGGTCCTTGACCATCTGGTAGGGGTGCAGCACGTAGGAGCGCATCTGGTTGCCCCACGAGCCGCTGGAGCTGTCCTTGAGCGCGTCCATCTTCGCCTGCTGCTCCTGCCTGCGGCGCTCGAGCAGCTTGGCCTGCAGCACAGCCATGGCGGAGGCCTTGTTCTGCAGCTGCGAGCGCTCGTTCTGGCAGGAGACGACGATGCCGGTGGGCAGGTGGGTGAGCCGGACGGCGGAGTCGGTGGTGTTGACGCCCTGCCCGCCGGGGCCGGAGGAGCGGTAGACGTCGACGCGCAGGTCCTTCTCGTCGATGTCGACGTGGTCGGTCTGCTCGACGACCGGGGCGACCTCGACCGCGGCGAAGGAGGTCTGGCGGCGGCCCTGGTTGTCGAACGGCGAGATCCGGACGAGCCGGTGCGTGCCCTGCTCGACCGACAGGGTGCCGTAGGCGTAGGGGGCGGCGACCTTGAAGGTGGCGGACTTGATGCCCGCCTCCTCGGCGTAGGAGGTGTCGTAGACCTCGGTGGGGTAGCCGTGCCGCTCGGACCAGCGGATGTACATCCGCATGAGCATCTCGGCGAAGTCCGCGGCGTCGACCCCGCCCGCCTCGGAGCGGATGGTCAGCAGCGCGTCGCGGCCGTCGTACTCGCCGGAGAGCAGGGTGCGGACCTCGAGGGAGGAGATGTCGGCGCGCAGCTTGTCGCGCTCGGCGTCGGCCTCGGCGAGGGAGTCGGCGTCGCCGCCGCCCTCCTCGGCCAGCTCGTAGAGCACCGGGAGGTCGTCGAGCCTGCCGCGCAGCTCCTCGATGCGGCGCAGCTCGCCCTGGCGGTGCGAGAGCCTGCTGGTCACCCGCTGGGCGGACTCCGGGTCGTCCCAGAGGTCCGGGGCGGCGGCCTGCTTCTCCAGGTCGGCGATCTCCACGCGGAGGCCGTCGAGGTCCATGACGGTCTCGACGCTAGTCAGCGTGGCGGAGAGTTCCTTGAGGTCAGCGGCGACGTCCGGGTTCACGTCGGGAAAGATTACGCGGACGCGGACGCCGCCGCTGCGGCGGTAGGCCCCTGGTGGGGCCCCGCCGGGGGCCTCGGGCGGGGGACTGGAGGTGCGGGTGCGGCCGCGGCTAGGCCTTGGGGATGGAGTCGAGCAGCTTGAGCACGGCCTTCGCCCTGGCGACGCCGAACTCGGCGATCGCCTTGGCGTAGGGGTCCTCGGCCGACTTGACCGCGGCGCGCGCGGACTCGTGCTCGCCGTTGTAGACCTGCTTGGCCGAGTCGATCAGCGCGGCCCGCTGCTTGGCGGTCAGGGTGGAGGCGTGCACCAGGCGCAGGATGAGCGGGCTGCGCAGGTGGTCGGGACCGGGCTCACCGCCCAGCCACGCCTTGAAGGCCTTCTTGCCCGCGGCGGTGATCACGTACTGCTGACTGGAGCGGGGACCCTGCTTGCCGAGGCGGACGAGGCCGTCTTCGGCGAGCGCGGGCAGCTCGCGGTAGACCTGGCTGCGCGTGACGCTGAAGAAGGAGCCGAAGCGTTCGCGCGCGGCCGCCACGAGCTGGCCACCCGTCTGCGGGCCCTCGTGCAGCAGGCCGAGGAGTGCGGCTGCGGTTGCGTTCAATTCAGACACCGCTCCACGGTCCCACGCAGGGCCCGCGCTGTCCACAGTGGCCATGAGGCTGAGTCCACAGTGGCTGATCGCACATAGACACCACCGGCCCGTTCGGCCCGCCACCGAACAGCCGAACCGGACCCCCCTGTCCGGAGCAAAATCCGGCGGTCCCAGGTGGACTCGGGGCGCGCACTCGCCTGAACGAGTGGATCTCCGTACGGCGCACTACCCGTTCAGAGCAATGTCCCCGGGCGCGCGGTAGCCGTCCGAAACCCGCCGAAAACCCCTGAAATGTGACCCGGATCACTCCGATAACCGCAGGTCAGGGGGTGAATCAAAACCGGTTGCGCAACCGAGGCGCACCTGTTATCCGAAACCCTACTAAAGTAGGTTCCTCGCGAGCGGTTCACCACTGAGTATCCCCTTCCCAGAGGCGACACCACCGTGCTGCGGCGATTATTCCACCGCAGAACCGCGCACCCGGTCCGGCCCGGGGGCCGCACCTGACCAACCGGGAAAGGCTGGAACCCGCGTGATCGGCTTTCTCCTCCGGCGCTTGGCGAACTACGTCGTCCTGTGCCTGGCGGCGACGTTCCTGGCGTTCGCGCTCGCATCGGCGACGTTCGACCCCATCGCGATCCTGCAGCAGCGCAACCCGCCGCCGCCCGCGGCCGTGCTCGACGCCAAGCGCGCCGACCTGCACCTGGACCAGCCGGTGCCGCAGCGGTTCCTGACCTGGGTGGGCGGGGTGGCGCACGGCGACTTCGGCCGGACGGTCACCGACCGGTCCGTCGTGGAGGAACTGCCGCGCCGGGTCGGGGTGAGCCTGCGGCTGTTCCTGATCGGGGTGGTCCTCGGCGTCGGCTTCGGCGTGCTGCTCGGGGTGATCAGCGCCATCCGGCAGTACAAGCTCAGCGACTACCTGGCCACGCTGTTCTCCTTCGTCATCCTCTCCACCCCGGTGTTCGTGCTGGGCACGCTGCTCAAGCAGCCCGCCCAGGGCTTCAACGACCTGATCGGCACCAACTACCTGCAGACCCTCGGCGAGCAGACGCCCGGGTTCCAGGGAAGCTGGTTCGCCTCGCTCGGCGACCGGCTGCGCTACCTGATCGTGCCGACCGCGACCATCGCGCTGGGACAGATCGCCTACTACAGCCGCTACCAGCGCAGCGCCATGCTCGACGTGCTGGGCAGCGACTTCCTGCGCACCGCCCAGGCCAAGGGCCTGACCCGGCGGCGGGCGCTGTTCAAGCACGGGCTGCGCACCGCGCTGATCCCGATGGCGACGCTGTTCGCGTTCGGGTTCGGCCTGCTGATCACCGGCGGCACGTTTACCGAGCGCATCTTCGGCTGGTACGGCATGGGCGACTGGCTCATCACCGGGGTGGTGTCGCAGGACGCCAACATCGTGGCCACGGTGACGCTGTTCATCGCCGTGCTGGTGCTGGTCTCCGGCTGGCTGTCCGATGTGCTCTACGCGTTGCTGGACCCGCGGGTCCGGGTGTGAGGGCGGGGAGAAGGACATGGTGACTCTGACCGAAGACGGCGCGACCCCCGGCGGCTCCCCCGTGGACACCTCGGTGACCGCGGAGCGCTCGCCGAGCCGCTCGCGCCTGGTGCTGCGGCGGTTCCTGCGGCGCAAGCCCGCGCTGATCGGGCTTGTCGTCGTGGTGCTGCTGTACGCGGCGGCGTTCCTGTCGCCGCTGTTCGCGCCGTGGGACTACGCCGAGCCCGACTACACCGCGTTCCTGCAACCGCCCGGCGGCACGCACTGGTTCGGCACCACCAAGATCGGCGAGGACGTGTTCGCCCAGGTGATGCGCGGGCTGCAGAAGTCGCTGACGATCGGGCTGCTGGTCGGGCTGATCTCCACCTCGCTGGCCGCGGTGGTCGGCGCGGCGGCGGGCTACTTCGGCGGCTGGACCGACCGGGTGCTGATGTGGCTGGTCGACCTGCTGCTGGTGCTGCCGTCGTTCCTGGTCATCGCGGTGGCCTCGCCCGCCTTCAAGGGGCAGAGCTGGCTGATCTTCGTGCTGCTGCTGGCCGGGTTCAGTTGGATGATCACCGCGCGGATCGTGCGCGGCATGACGCTGACCCTGCGCGAGCGCGAGTACGTCAAGGCGGCGCGGTTCATGGGGCAGGCCCCGTTCCGCATCATCGCCAAGCACATCGTGCCGAACATGGCCTCGCTGCTGATCATCGACGCGACCGTCACGGTGGGCGCCGCCGTGCTGTCGGAGACCGGGCTGAGCTTCTTCGGCTTCGGCGTGCAGCCGCCGGACGTCTCGCTGGGCACGCTGATCGCCTCGGGCACCGAGTCGGCCATCACCTACCCGTGGCTGTTCTACGTGCCCGCCGGGTTCCTGGTGGTGTTCGTGCTGTCGGTGAACCTGTTCGGCGACGGCCTGCGCGACGCGCTGGACCCCAGCGCCTCGGGCAGCCGCAAGCGGGACAAGAAGGTCAAGAAGGGCAAGACCGGAACGGGAGCGCAGGCATGACCGCGGCGGAGACGCTGTTCGAGGGACCGGACGCGGTGCCGACCGGACCGGTGCTGGAGGTCGACGACCTGCGGGTGTCGTTCCCCAGCGAGGACGGCCGGGTGCAGGCGGTGCGCGGGCTGAGCTACCGGGTCGCCCCCGGTGAGGTGCTCGGCATCGTCGGCGAGTCCGGTTCCGGCAAGTCGGTGTCGTCGCTGGCGGTCATGGGCCTGCTGCCGGATTCCGCCAGGGTCACCGGGTCCATCCGGTTCCGCGGCCGCGAGCTGCTGGGCCTGTCCGACGGCGAGCTGTCGAAGATCCGCGGCCGCCGGGTGTCGATGGTCTTCCAGGACCCGCTGTCCGCGCTGACCCCGGTCTACACCGTGGGCGACCAGATCGCCGAGGCCCTGCTCACCCACGGCCGCGGCCGGGTGAGCAGGCAGCAGGCCGACCGGCGCGCGGTGGAACTGCTCGACCTGGTGGGCATCCCGAACGCGGCGGCGCGGGCGAAGGCGTTCCCGCACGAGTTCTCCGGCGGGATGCGCCAGCGCGCGGTCATCGCCATCGCCATCGCCAACGACCCGGACCTGATCATCGCCGACGAGCCGACCACCGCGCTCGACGTGACGGTGCAGGCGCAGGTCCTGGAGGTGCTCAAGACCGCGCAGGAGGTCACCGGCGCGGGCATCGTGATCATCACCCACGACCTGGGCGTGGTGGCCGGGTTCGCCGACCGGCTGCTGGTCATGTACGCGGGCCGCGCGGTGGAGACCGGCGACGTGCACGAGGTCTACCGGCGGCCGCGGATGCCCTACACCCTCGGCCTGCTCGGCTCGATCCCCCGGCTGGACGCGGCGGAGAAGCAGCCGCTGGTGCCGATCGAGGGCCAGCCGCCGTCGCTGACCGACCTGCCGCCGGGGTGCCCGTTCGCGCCCCGCTGCCCGATGGTCGTCGACGCCTGCCTGACCGAGGAACCGCCACTGTTCCAGGTGGACGGCTCGGTCGACGCGACCGGGGACGGCACCGGGCACCGGGCGGCGTGCATCCGCAGCGCGGAGATCGCCGAGCGCGAACCGGACGCGGCGGAGGTGTTCGGCGCCGAGGTCATCGGCGCACCGGAGATCGCCGCCGTGCCGCGCGCCGAGCGCGAGGTCGTGCTCGACGTCGCCGACCTGGTGAAGACGTTCACCGTCACCAAGGGGTCGGTGTTCAAGCGCAGGGTCGGCGCCGTGCACGCCGTCGACGGCATCTCCTTCGACATCCGCGCGGGCGAGACGCTGGGCCTGGTGGGCGAGTCCGGCTGCGGCAAGACGACCACGCTGATGGAGATCCTGGGGCTGGAGAAGCTCATGGGCGGCTCGATCAGCGTCCTGGGCAGGCGGGCCGCCGAGCTGGACAAGGCCGGGCGCAAGGCCATCCGCCGCGACATGCAGGTGGTGTTCCAGGACCCGCAGGCGTCCCTCGACCCGCGGATGCCGGTCGGTGACGTGCTGGCCGAGCCGCTGCAGGTGCACGGCCACTCCGCCGCCGACATCGCCAAGCGGGTGCCGGAACTGCTCGACCTGGTGGGGCTGCGCCGCGAGCACGCAGGCCGCTACCCGGCGGAGTTCTCCGGCGGTCAGCGCCAGCGCATCGGCATCGCCCGCGCCCTGGCGCTGAACCCGCGGCTGATCGTGCTCGACGAGCCGGTCTCGGCGCTGGACGTGTCGATCCAGGCCGGGGTGATCAACCTGCTGGACCGGCTCAAGGCCGAACTGGGCCTGTCGTACCTGTTCGTCGCGCACGACCTGTCGGTGGTCCGGCACATCGCCGACCGGGTCGCGGTCATGTACCTGGGCAAGATCGTCGAGATCGGCGACGTGGACGCGGTGTTCGGCGCCCCCCGGCACCCGTACACGCAGGCGCTGCTCTCGGCCATCCCCATCCCGGACCCGGCCAAGGAACGGCAGCGGGAGCGGATCATCCTCGAGGGTGACCTGCCGAGCCCGGCGAACCCGCCCGCGGGCTGCCGCTTCCACACCCGGTGCTTCGTCTACGCCGCGCTCCCCGAGGAGCGGCGGCGGATCTGCGTGGAGACCGAGCCCGCGCTGGAGGGTTCCGACGACCACTCCGACGCGTGCCACTTCGCGCGATCGCGTGCGGTCGTCGAGCCGGTGGCGGACGATCACCGGTGAGTTCGCCGCCGCGCACGAGTGCGGTGGCACGAGTGAGGAGGCTCGATCCTGTGAGTCGGAGCAAGTTGGCAGCGCTCGTCGCGCCCCTGACCGCGGTCGCGCTCGCCCTGAGCGCCTGCGGCAGCGGCGACAACGGCGGCGGCGGGGTCCAGGCAGGCGACCAGGCCACCCAGGGCAGCTGGGACATCAACGAGATGGACGTGTCCAAGCTGAAGGAGGGCGGTGAACTCAAGTGGCCGCTCGACTCGCTGCCGGACAACTGGAACTACAACCAGCTCGACGGCACGCTGCAGGACGGCGACTACATTTTCAGCGCGATCCTGCCCAAGCTGTTCAAGGCCGACAAGGCGGGCAAGGTCAACCTCAACAAGGACTACCTGGAGTCGGCCGAGCTGACCTCGACCGGCCCGCAGGTGGTGACCTACAAGATCAACCCCAAGGCCAAGTGGAGCGACGGGACGCCGTTCACCTGGGAGGACTTCGACGCCCAGTTCAAGGCGCTCAACGGCACCAACCCCGAGTTCTCGGTGTCGGGCACCACCGGCTACGAGGACATCGAGAAGGTCGAGAAGGGTGCCTCCGACCAGGAGGTCAAGGTCACCTTCAAGCGCAACTTCGGCGAGTGGACGAACCTGTTCACCCCGCTGTACCCGAAGTCGCTGAACGCCACCCCGGCCGAGTTCAACACCGGCTGGCAGACCTCGCCGAAGGTCACCGCGGGCCCGTTCAAGATCGGCACCATCGACCCGACCGCCAAGCTGGTCACCGTGGTCCGCGATGACGCGTGGTGGGGCGACAAGCCCAAGCTGGACAAGATCACCTACCGGGTGGTCGAGCGCGCGGCCCTGGCCGACTCGCTCACCAGCGGCGCCATCGACTGGTACACCATCGGCTCCAGCGTCGACCTGTACCAGCGCGGCAAGAGCACCCAGGGCGCGGTCATCCGCCAGGGCCCCGGCAAGGCCTACTCGCACCTGACCTTCAACGGCGCGCCGACCTCGGTCCTGTCGGACCCGAAGCTGCGCATCGCGGTCATGAAGGGCCTGGACCCCGCCACCTACGCCAAGGGCATCCTCGGCCCGATCGTGAGCGACCCCAAGCCGCTGGGCAACCACTTCTTCCTCCAGGGCACCGGCAACTACGCCGACAACTCCGCCCCGGTCAAGGCCGACAAGGAGGCCGCGAAGACCGAGCTGGACGGCCTCGGCTGGAAGCTCGACGGCGAGTTCCGCAAGAAGGACGGCAAGCAGCTCGACATCCGGCTGGTCTCGACCGCGGCCAACCCGATCTCCGAGCAGATCTCGAAGCTGACCCAGGCGCAGCTCAAGGAGATCGGCATCAACGTGATCATCGACGCCCAGCCCTCGGCGGTGTTCTTCAAGGACTTCGTCAACACCGGCAACTTCGACATGGTCGGGTTCCAGTGGTCGCAGACGCCGTGGCCGATCAGCTCGTCCAAGGGCATCTACTACTTCGACGAGAAGAACGTGAACCAGAACTACGGCCGCATCGGCTCCGAGGAGATCAACAAGAAGCTCGACGAGGCCAACCAGGAACTCGACGAGGCCAAGCGGGTCGCCCTGACCCAGGACGCGGACAAGCTCATCTGGGCCGAGGGGCACCACCTGCCGCTCTACCAGACCCCGGCCGCCCGCACGGTGCGCGCCACCCTGGCGAACTTCGGTTCGTTCGGCGTGGCCGACCCGGACTACACCAAGATCGGCTTCACCGGCTGATGACCGCCCCGACCGGACCGCGCGCGCTCCCGAAGGTGCGCGCGGTCCGGCAGGTCGCGGCCCGGACCCTGCTGCTGCTCGCCGCCTGCGCGGCGGTGGCGGCGGTGTCCGGGCTTTCGCACTCCACCGCCTCTGCGGCGCTGTCCGGCCTCACCGCCCGCGCCACCGGAACCGTCTCCCCGCTGCGCGAAGGCATGGTCCTGGCCCGCTGGGAAGTCGACGGCCGCGAGGTGTCCGCGGAGGTCGAGATCGCCGTCCGCGCCCCCACCGGGCCCACCCCGGCGAACATCGCCTACTCCCCCACCGACCCCACCCGCGCGGTCGTCCCCGGCGCGGCCCTGCTCGCCACCGCCGACCGCGCCGCGAGCGGGGTGGCGTTCGCCGCCCTGGTCGCCGCCCTGGCGGTCCTGTTCGACCTCTGGCTCCTCCTCAGCCGCCTGCACTCCGCCCGCGGCCCAGGACGCCCACTGCTGGTCCGCCGGGTCCGCGTCCAGCGCGGCCTGCTGACCCGGTCCTGGCTGGAGACCGAGTCGGGCCCGGACCGCTGGATCCCCGTGCACTTCGACCCGGCGCTGCTCACCCTCCCCACCCCCACCGAGGTCACCGCCACCGGGAGCCGCTGGACCACCGTCCGCCTCCCCACCGGCGAAACCCTGCACCCGTCCGGCCCCACCCGCACCACCGAACCCCGGGGCCGCCGCACCGACAACGCCACCACCCCCGACCCGGCCCCCGCCCCCCGCTGGACCCGCCAGTGGCGCGTCGACGCGGCCGCCGCCGTGCCCGCCCCCGCCGTCGGCCTGTTCTGGTCCTACCTCGACGGCAGCGGCTTCCCCGGCTGGCTCGCCGCGACCACCATCGCCGCGGCGGTCGCGGTCTGGCTCTGGTCCGTCCGCGGCTCCGACCCCAGTTGAGCGACCTTCTACTCGGGACTGTCCGACAGCACGTCCAGCCAGGCGCCGGAACGCCAGTAGGCGTCGTGGTCGCGGGTCAGCAGGGTGTGGTCGACGAGGTAGCGGCGGAGGGTGGCGTGGTCGGTCGGGGTGTCGGCGGTCCACGCGCGCAGGAGGGTGTTGACCTCCTTCTCGCTGTAGCGGATCCCGGGGGTGAAGGTCTGCGCGATGTGCTCCAGGACCGCGCGGCGCTTGGTGGCCTGGGCCGGCATCGACACGAGCCTGCCGTCGCGGACGAAGGTGCGGATGAGCGCTTCGCGGTCCGGGTCGGCGTAGCCGTGGTCCTCCACCGGGCGGGGCGCGGCGGCGGCGCGGGCGGCGTCCTTGACCACGTCGAGGCGGACGGTGTGGCCGTCGACGAGGCCGCCGTCCTGGAGCCTGCCGAGGGCGCGGACCGCCGTCTTGGCGTCGAGGCCGGTGGCGGCCAGCACCGCCGGGGTGTCGGTGGCACCGAGGACGAGGGCGGAGAACACGCGCAGCCGCTCGGGTTCGGCGATCAGGCGGACGAGGTCGTCGGCGTTCATGGCCCCGACTCTAGAGCCCGTCCCGGATCGCGGGGCCGCATCGCTTGACCTCGTGCTTACTGGAGGTTTTAGCGTTGTCGGCATCCCACGGAGAGGCGAGGACATGACGATGGAGCGGATCACCCTGGCGGTGGTCATCGGCAGCGTGCGGGAGGGCCGGTTCGGGCCGACGGTGGCGAACTGGTTCGCCGAGCGGGCCGGGGCGGACGACGCGTTCGACGTGGTGCTGGTGGACGTGGCGGACCGGGGTGGTGACTTCGCGACGGCGGTGGGCCGGGCGGACGCGTTCGCGGTCGTCACCCCCGAGTACAACCACGGCTACCCCGGCGCCCTCAAGGAGGCCATCGATTCGGTGCACACGGGCTGGTTGGCCAAGCCGGTGGCGTTCGTGTCCTACGGCGGGTTGTCGGGCGGTCTGCGGGCGGTGGAGCAACTGCGGCAGGTCTTCGCCGAGCTGCACGCGGTGACGGTCCGGGAGACCGTCAGCTTCCACAACGCGCACACCGCGTTCGCCGGGGGTTCCCCTGTGGACCAGGGCGCGGAGGTGGCGACGAAGAAGCTCCTCACCCACCTGCACTGGTGGGCCACCACCCTGCGCGAGGCCAAGCGCAAGACCCCGTACCCGGCCTGAAAACAGCGCTGAAAAGCGCGAGAGGCCGGTCCCATAAGGACCGACCTCTCGCGTTCGTGGCGGGGGTGTGGGGGCTTCGCCCCCACAGCAATAGCGAAGAACCCCCCGTCTGCGTTTTCTGCAGACGAGGGGTTCCTCGTTCGTAGCGGGGACAGGATTTGAACCTGCGACCTCTGGGTTATGAGCCCAGCGAGCTACCGAGCTGCTCCACCCCGCGCTGTAAGAACAACAGTACACCACCCCGAAACCCGCTTTTAACCACCCCCCACAACCCCACCCAAACCCCCTCTGACCAGCCCCGAAGCGCCCGACTGGGGGTCAGGCGCTCCAGACGGCAGAGGCACACGACACGAGGAGGACACCAGGCGAAGCAGTCTTTCTCCCCACGAGCCGAAGGCTCAAGCGAACAGCCCACCCACCCCACACCCGACCACCAAGGCCGGGGGTCCGGGGGCAAGCCCCCGGGTGGGGGCGTGGGGGCTCCGCCCCCACAGCAATAGCGAAGAACCCCCCGTCTGCGTTTTCTGCAGACGAGGGGTTCTTCGTTCGTAGCGGGGACAGGATTTGAACCTGCGACCTCTGGGTTATGAGCCCAGCGAGCTACCGAGCTGCTCCACCCCGCGCTGTAAGGACAACAATACACGGGGGTGGAGGCGGCTCATTCAGGGGGGTCACCCACCGCCGGGGGTGGGTGACGGGGACGCTCCCGGGGAGGACGGTGCCGTGGTCGGGGCGGTGCCCGCCTTGGCCTTGGCCGTGTCGTAGGCCTTGGCCGCGGCGTCCAGTTCGGCCAGTGCCTTGCCCTGCTCGGTGAAGTCGCCGTTGCGCTGGGCGGTGCGCAGGTGTTCCAGGGCCGAGTTCAGCGCCTGCACGGCCGAGTCCATCTCCGCGGTGGCACCGGTGCCGCCGCCCGCGGGCGGCGCCGTGTTGCTCGTGGGCGGGCTGGTCGAGGTGGACGGGGGCGGGGTCGGCGTGGTGTTCTCGCCCGGCTGGGTGGCCGACTGGCCGGTGCCCGCGCCGAACACCTCGTCGAGGGCCTCGTTGATCGTCGCGGCGAAGCCGACCTTGTTGCCGAAGGACACCAGGACCCTGGCCAGCTGCGGGAACGCGTTGGCGTCCTTGCGCTGGATGAAGATCGGTTCGACGTAGAGCATCCCGCCCGCGACCGGGAGGGTCAGCAGGTTGCCGAACAGCGGTGAGACGCTGGGGTTGTTGAACAGCGTCCGGTTCTCCGCGACCTCCGGTGTGGTCTGGAACCGGTTCTGCACCTGCCCCGGTCCTTCGACCTGGGCGGCTTCGGTGGGCAGTCGCAGCACCCGGATCTTCCCGTAGTCCTGCGGGTCGGACGACACCGACACCCAGGAGGCGAGGAACTGCCGGTTCAGCAGGGTCAGGGCGCTGGTGATCTGGAACGTCGCCCGCGTCTGCCCGGGGCTCTGCGCGAGCACGTAGTACGGCGGCTGCTTGGGGCCGTCGTTGTTCGCCGCGCCCGCGGTGGCCGCGGTCGCGCCCTCCTCGGTCGGGTCGGCCGGGACGTTCCAGAAGGTCTTCTGCGAGAAGAACTCGTTGGAGTCCGACACGTGGTAGCGGGAGAGCAGTTCGCGCTGGACCTTGAACAGGTCCTCCGGGTAGCGGAAGTGCGAGCGCAGCGAGTCGGAGATCTCCGAGCTGGGCTTCACCGTGCCGGGGAAGACGCCCTCCCAGGCCTTGAGCACCGGGTCCTTGTCGTCGATCGAGTACAGGTTGACCGAGCCGTCGTAGGCGTCGACCGTGGCCTTGACCGAGTTGCGGATGTAGCTGATGGTGCGGTCTTCCTGGCGCACCACGCCGCCGAGGGAGTCGGTGGTGGCCTCGCCGAGCGGCGTGCGCTGGGCGTACGGGTAGTTCTCCAGCGTGGTGTAGCCGTCGATGATCCAGGTGATTCGGCCGTCGACGACCGCCGGGTACGGGTCGCCGTCGATGGTCAGCCACGGGGCCACCTTCGACACCCGGTCGCGCGGGTTGCGGTTGTACATGATCTTCGCGCCCGCGTCGATCTGCGACGAGAACAGGATGTTGCGCTCGGTGTAGTTCGCGGCGAAGACCAGCTTGTTGAACAGCCCGTCGATGGGGACGCCGCCGGTGCCGTCGTAGGCGAAGGTGCTGTTCTGGGTGTCGTACTCCATCGGCGTGTCGCCGTTCTTGCCGCCGACGATCGCGTAGTCGTCGGTGGCCAGCTCACCGAAGTAGATGCGCGGCTGCTCGACCCCGAACGGGCCGGGGTTGTTGATGTCGCCGACCTTGAACACCGGGTAGCCACCCTGGCTCTGGTCGTTGTTGTTCTCGGCCAGCGCGGAGTTGATCGTGTTCGCGGGCGCGGCGACGAAGCCGTTGCCGTGGGTGAACACCATGTGCCGGTTGATCCAGCCGCCCTGGGTCTCGGTGAGCCCGGAGGTCTTGATCTCGCGCGCGGCGACGATGTAGTCCTGGGTCTTGCCGTCGACGGTGTAGCGGTCGATGTCGAGCTTCTCCGGGAAGCCGTAGAAGTTCTCCCGGCCCTCGCGCTGGGTGAACGTCGGCGCCAGGATGTTCGGGTCGAGCAGGCGGACGTTGGAGATGGTGTTCGTGCTCGCCGGGTCGGACCGGATCGTCGCGGGGGCCACCGAGCTGACCCCGGCGTAGTCGTCGGTGGTGACCTTGTCCTCGGTGAGGCCGAACGCCTGCCGGGTGGCGTCGATGTTGCGCTGGATCGACAGGGCCTCCTTGGCGTTCTCGTTCGGCTTGACCGAGAACTGCTGCACCACCTGCGGCCAGGCCGCGCCGACCAGGACACCGGAGAGCACCAGCAGCGCGGTCGCGATCGCGGGGAGCTGGAGGTTGCGCAGGAAGGCGCCCGCGAAGAACGCCACCGCGCAGAACGCCGCGATGAACATCAGGATCAGCTTGGCGGGCAGCACCGCGTTGAGGTCGGTGTAGGTGGCGCCGCTGAACAGCGTGTTGCTGCTGGAGAACATCAGCTCGTAGCGCTCGAAGAAGTAGTCGACCGCGTAGACCAGCACGAACACGCCCGCGGTGATCGACAACTGCATCCGCGCGGCGGCGGCGAGCTGCCCGCCCTTCCCGGCCAGCCGGATGCCGCCGAAGATGTAGTGGGTGATCAGCGCGCCGAAGAACGCGATGGCCACGGCCACGAACAGCCAGTTGATCAGCCAGCTGATGAACGGCAGGGTGAAGGCGTAGAAGCCGATGTCGATGCCGAACTGCGGGTCGGTGACGCCGAAGTCGGTGCCGTTCACCAGCAGCTGCCAGCGCTGCCAGTCCGCCTGCGCCGCGGAGCCCGCGATCAGGCCCATCACCACCGGGATGCCGATGCCGAACAGGCGCACCCGCTGCACGATGGTGGAGCGGTAGCGGGCCAGCGGGTCCTCCGCGCCGGAGACCGGCACGAACACCGGCCGCGAGCGGTAGGCGACCCACAGGCTCACCGCCAGCAGACCACCCACCAGGGCGCCGACGGCGAAGAACAGGCCGACCCTGGTCCACAGGACGGTGCTGAACACCGACCGGAACCCGACCTCACCGAACCACAGCCAGTTGACGTAGGTGCTGAGCAGTCGCGAGCCGACCAGCAGCAGCAGGACGAGCGCCGCCGCGATGACGAGCAGGACGCGGCTGCGACGGGATAGCTTCGGCAGGCCGATCGGGGGCCGAGTGGCCACTGGGCACGCTCCAGAGTCGCTAACTTAGAGAACTTCCGGACCGGCCGGGACCGGTCCTGGTTCGTTCAACTGTATTAGGGGTGGTTCAGGTTCCCGCGAGGGTGCCCGAAATGGGCGGATGTCGGACCGGCGCGCCCCGGATCGGGTGACGGCGGGCGGGTGGCGGGATGCGAGGATGGCGCCCGTGACGCAGCCCCGCACCGCCCCAGAGCTGTCCTCGGTCGCCCGCGAGGTGGAGGAGTTCGTCGCGGCGGGTGGCTGGGACCAGGGACCGCAGTTGTTCGCCCTGGTGCCCACCGACCACCTGCTGCGCGAGCAGCCCGACCTGGCCGACCGGCTCGACCCGGCGTCCGCGCTGACCCCGGTGGCCCAGGACGCGCTGGAGGGCGACCTGGCCGACGCGCTGGCCGGGATCATGTGGCCGGAGGTCGTGGCGGGCTGCGCCCTGGCCCAGGAGATCGTCATGCTCCCACCGGAGGCCGAGGCCGAGCTGCCCGACGGCGACTCCGACGCCCTGGGCCGGGTCGCCGCGGGCCACCCGAGCGCCAGGGAGGCCCGCCTGGTCGCGGCCGTGTCCCGGGACGGGACGATGGCCTGCGTGCTGCGGCTGCGCACCACCGGGGATGGCGAACTCGACGAGGTCGTCGAGCACCCCGGCCTCGCCCCGAACCTCACCGCAGCCCTCCTCGACACGCTCCGCGCCTGACCGACCCGCGCCCGACCGGCCGGGTCAGCAGCCCTGGGTCGGCCTGCCCGCCTTGAGGTTGTCGAGCTGCGCCACCGCGTCGGCCAGGGTGGCCACCTTGATCAACCGGAGGCCGTCGGGGACGTTCGACCTGGCCTCCTCGCAGTTGTCGGCGGGGACCAGGAACGTGGTCACCCCCGCCTCGCGGGCGCCGACCATCTTGAACGGGATGCCGCCGATGCGGCCGACGTTGCCGTCCGCGTCGATCTCGCCGGTGCCCGCGATGACGTGGTTGCCTGCCAGGTCGCCGGGGGTGAGCCGGTCGACGATGGCCAGGGAGAACATCAGCCCCGCGGACGGGCCGCCCACGTTCTCCAGGCTGATCGAGATCTTGAACGGCACGTCCGGGCGGTCCGCGGGCCCCAGCCCCAGGAAGCCCTCCGCGCGGTCCTCGGCACCGAAGTCGGCGGCCTTGCCCAGGGTGACGGTGGCGGTCTTCTCCTGGCCGTCGTGCTGGAACACGATCTCCACCGACTGGCCGGGGGTGGTGCCCGCCAGCGCGGGGCGGACGTCGGCGGCGGTGGAGACGGCCTTGCCGTTGACCCGGATCAGCCGGTCGCCGGGGGCGAGGACCTTGTCCGCGGGCGCCCCGGAGGTGATCTCCTGGGCGATGACCTTCATCGGGTACCTCTTCAGGTAGCGCAGGGCGGCCACCTCGGCGTTGCTCTGCGAGTCCTGGAACAGCTTCGTGTTCTGCTTGTCGATGTCCTCCTCGGTCTCCCCCGGGCGGAAGTACTCCTCGCGCGGGGCGAGCGCGTACCGGCCGCTGATCCACAGGCCCAGGGCGCCGAAGAGGGTGATCTCGTCGTTCACCGACACGGTGACCATCCGCAACTGGCCGCTGGTCGGGTAGGTCTGCTCGCCGTCGACGGAGATGATCTGGACGTCCTGCGCCTCACCGAGGGTGTCGTAGGTCGGGCCGGGGCCCAGCGACACGTACGGGATGGGCACGGCCAGGCCGACGACGAGGAACGCGACGGTCAGCACCACGCCCACCAGCACGGTCCAGCCGCGCCTGGTCAGACCGCGGCCGGGGGCGGGCGGCCCCTCGCCGCGGGGTGCGGGCGGCGTCACGGGCGTCTCCGACGGGGTGCTCACGGGTCCACAGCGTACGTGCGTTCACGCTGGGCGGATCACCAGGACAGCGCGGCCGCGCCCACCCCGCGTACCGTGGACCCATGAGCGAGTTCAAGTTCGGCTTCGGACTGCCGGACCCGGACGACAGGGACAAGGACGGCAACCCCAAGCCCGCGGGCGGGCCGGAGAACCCGTTCGACGGGTTCGGCCAGCTCGGGCAGATGCTCAGCCAGCTCGGGCAGATGCTCAGCCAGGCCGGGACGGGCGGCGGCGGGCCGGTCAACTACGACCTGGCCAAGCAGATCGCCGTGCAGCGGCTCTCCGGGCAGGTCGGCTTCGTCGCGCCCCCGGAGTCGGCCAAGGCGGTCACCGACGCCGTCCACCTCGCCGAGATGTGGCTCGACCCCGCCACCACGCTCCCCGCGGGCGCCACCACCACCAGCACCTGGACGCCGCGCGACTGGGTCGAGCACACCCTGCCCACCTGGCAGCGGCTGTGCGACCCGGTCGCCCGCCGCATGTCCGGCGCCTGGGTGGACGCGCTGCCCGCCGAGGCCAAGGCCCAGGCCGGTCCGCTGCTGGCCATGGTCGGGCAGATGGGCGGCATGGCCTTCGGCTCCCAGCTGGGCAACGCCCTGGCCCAGCTCGCCTCCGAGGTGCTCACCTCCGCCGACATCGGCCTGCCGCTCGGCCCGCCGAACACCGCCGCGCTGCTCCCGGCGAACATCGAGGAGTTCACCAAGGGCCTGGAGCGCCCGGCCAGCGAGGTGATGGTCTTCCTTGCCGCCCGCGAAGCCGCCCACCAGCGGCTCTTCGCCGGTGTGCCGTGGCTGCGGCAGCGGCTGCTGGGCGCGGTGGAGGAGTTCGCGGGCGGCATCAAGGTCGACACCGCCGCCCTGGAGCAGCTCGCCGCCCAGGTCGACCCGTCGAACCCGGAGACCATCGAGCAGGCCATGCAGTCCGGCATCCTCGAACCCGAGACCACCCCGGAGCAGAAGGCGGCGCTGGCCCGCCTGGAGACCCTGCTGGCCCTGGTCGAGGGCTGGGTCGACATCGTGGTGGGCGACGCGGTGTCCGAGCGGCTGCCCGGTGCCGAGGCGCTGCGCGAGACCCTGCGCCGCCGCCGCGCCTCCGGCGGCCCCGCCGAGCAGACCTTCGCCACCCTCGTCGGGCTGGAGCTGCGCCCGCGCAAGCTGCGCGCCGCCGCGTCGCTGTGGCGGCTGGTGACCGACCGGCACGGCATCGAC
The DNA here is from genome assembly GCF_021056305.1 of Actinokineospora sp. PR83. Lineage (NCBI taxonomy): Bacteria > Bacillati > Actinomycetota > Actinomycetes > Pseudonocardiales > Pseudonocardiaceae > Actinokineospora > Actinokineospora sp. PR83. Next base: position 20,768 of record NZ_JAJCXD010000011.1, on the reverse strand, counting down.
GCCCGCGATGCCCTGTGGGCGCACCCGGACCTGGTGCCCACAGCCGACGACCTCGACGACCCCCTGGAGTTCGCCGACCGCATGGGCGCCGCCTCGGCGATCGAGGACGACCCGATCGCCCAGCTCAACCGCACCGAGCAGTCCGCGGAGGCCAGGGAGGCCGAGCAGTCGGAGCGCGACAGCCAGGACGACGAGGGCAAGCCGGGGGCCTGAGGCGCACCCGACCGGGAACGGACCCCCTCCGCATCGGCGGAACGGGGTCCGTTCGCCTGTCCGACCCGGTCACCCGGTGGCGATCCACGCCACGGCGATTCACTCCGTGGCGATGCCCCACCCGGCGGCGGCCGAGAGCCCCTCCAGGAACCCCATCGCCCGCTCGGTGCGCGGGTAGGCCCGCACCAGTTCCCAGAAGTCCGCCCCGTGCCCCGGCACCAGCAGGTGGGCCAGCTCGTGCACCAGCACGTAGTCCAGCACCCACGCGGGCACCTGCCGCAGGTGCTCGGAGACGCGGATGGTCCGGTCCACCGGTGTGCACGACGCCCACCGGGTCCGCATCGGCGGCACCCACCGCACCGCCGCCGGTTCACACCTCCCGTTGAAGTACCGGTCCGACAACTCGACGCAACGCGCCAGCAGCTTGGCGTCGGAGGTGCGGCTCGGGCCGCGCCTGTTCGTCTCGACGCGCAGCAGCCTGCGCTCCATTTCCTCAACCCAGTGGGCCTCCTCCTTCTTGGAGAGCCTGGCCGGGATGAGAACGATGAGGGTGTCACCTTCGCGATACGCGGTGACGGTGCGGGTTCGGCGCTTGCTCCTGCGCACCTCGACTTCGGCCACGGCACAACCGTAAGGGGAGACACCGACATCCGGGGAGCACCCGCCGGGTGTGACTCTCACCTGTGGACAACTTTTCCCACCATTCGGCGGAAACAGGCACGATCGGGGTATGAGCGAAGCCCCCGTCCCGGCCCTGCCCGCACGCCCCCGACTGCGCCCCGGGCTCACCGTCCTGCACCGGCGCAGCGGCGAGTTCCAGGTCGGTGTGCGCCCCGGCCGGGCCACCGTCGTCAGCGGCGTCCCGACCGCCGTACTCGACGCCGCCGAGGAGTTCCGCGGCGGCCGCACCACGGCCGAACTCCTCAGCCGGGCCGGGCCGGAGCACCGCGCGGCCATGGTCGACCTGCTCTCCGGGCTGGCGGGCGAGGGCTTGGTCGAGGACGCCTCCGGCCCCGGGCACCCGCTGGCCCGCCGGATGGCCCCCGAGTCCACCCTGGCCGCCCGCCGGGGCACCGCCGACCCCGCCACCCGCGCCCGCTCCGGCGTCGCCGTCCACGGCGACGGCCGCCTCGCCGTCGCCGTGGCCTGCCAGCTCGCCGCCGCGGGCGTGGGCCGGGTCCGGGTGAGCGCCCGGGGCGCGGTGACCGCGGAGGACGTGGGCGCGGGCCTCACCCTGGCCGACATCGGCAGGCCCCGGCGGGTCGCGGCGAACGAGGCGGTGGCCAGGGCCGAGGTGGCGGTGGACACGACCGCCTTCACCCACCGCCGCCCCGACCTGGTCCTGGTGGCCGACGCCCTGGTCCCCGACCCGGCCCTGCTGGCCGAACTGCACGCCAGGGCCCAACCCCACCTGCCGCTGCGCGCCGCCGACGGCGTCGGCACCGTCGGCCCCCTGGTCGTCCCCGGCCACACGGCCTGCCTGACCTGCGCCGAGCACCACCGCGCCGCCCGCGACGAGTGCTGGCCCCTGGTCGCCGCCCAGCTCACCGCCCGCCCCCACCCCACCGACCTGGCCACCCTGCACGCCACGGCGGCGGTGGCCACCGCCCACACCCTCGCCGCCCTGGCGCTGACCGACCTGACCCACTCCCGCCTGCACAACACCACCCTGGAGGTCGACCCGCTCGGCGCCACCCTCACCACCCGCACCGCCCCACCCCACCCGCACTGCCCCTGCGGCGCCGCGACCGGTGGGCGGGCGGAGGGGGTTGCCGGAACTGGGACAGTTGTCAGGTGATGACAGGTCTCCGGGTCCGGGGACCGGGCAGCGCCGGGGGGAAAACCGCGTTCTCGGCCGCCCCCGGAAGGTTCATGTGCGCTGTCGTGGCCGGAGAGGGGACAATCACCACGTGACTGACATGCCGCGCAAGACCGTCGCACGCACCGCCCGGTTGGCCAGCATCCCCCTCGGGGTCGCGGGCCGGACCGTCGGCGGGTGGGGGAAGCGGTTGGCCGGGCAGAGCGCCGAGCAGGTGAGCGCCGAGGTGGCCGCCCGCACCGCCGAGCAGCTGTTCGCGGTGCTGGGGCAGCTCAAGGGCGGCGCGATGAAGTTCGGGCAGGCGCTGTCGGTGTTCGAGGCGGCGATCCCGGACGAGATGGCCGAGCCGTACCGGGAGGCCCTGACCCGGCTGCAGGCCGCCGCCCCGCCGATGAGCGCGCAGACCATGCACCGGGTGCTGGCCCAGCAGCTCGGCCGGGGCTGGTCGGAGCGCTTCGCCGAGTTCGACGACACCCCGGCCGCCGCCGCCAGCATCGGCCAGGTCCACAAGGCGGTGTGGCGCGACGGCAGGCAGGTGGCCGTCAAGGTCCAGTACCCGGGCGCCGACGAGGCCCTGCGGTCGGACCTGCGCCAGCTACAGCGGTTCAGCAAGCTCTTCCAGCCCTTCGCCCCCGGCATGGAGATCAAGCCGCTGCTGCAGGAACTGGCCGACCGCATGACCGAGGAACTGGACTACCGGGCCGAGGCCGAGAACCAGCGCGCCTTCGCCAAGGCCTTCGCGGGCGACGAGCAGATGCTCGTCCCCCGGGTCGTGGCCAGCGCCCCCAAGGTCACCATCACCGAGTGGGTCGACGGCAGGCCCCTGTCCTCGGTGATCAAGGACGGCACCCCCGAGGAGCGCAACGAGGCGGGCCGCCTCCTCTCGGAGTTCCACTTCTCCTCCCCCGCCCGGGTCGGCCTCCTGCACTCCGACCCCCACCCCGGCAACTTCATGATCACCCCCGACGGCCGCCTGTGCGTCATCGACTTCGGCGCCATCGCCCGCCTCCCCGAGGGCCTCCCCGAACCCCTCGGCGTCATGACCCGCCTGGCCGTGCAGGGCAGGTCCGCGGAACTGGCCACCCTCATGCGCGAAGAACACTTCATCCGCCCCGACATGAACCTCGAACCCGACGACGTCCTCGCCTACCTGGCCCCCTTCGCCGAACCCGCCTCGGTCGAGGTCTTCCACTTCACCCGCCGCTGGATGCAACGCCAAGCAGGCCGAGTCGGCGACCTGCGCGGCCAGGACTTCAAAACCGGCCGCTCCCTCAACCTCCCCCCGCAGTACCTCCTCATCCAACGGGTCACCGCAGGCGCCACCGGCATCCTCTGCCAACTGGACGCCGAGTTCTCCATGCGCTCGATCATCTCCCACTGGCAACCCGGCTTCGCCGAAGACTGACCCCCACCCCCACCCGGCAACCCGACCCCAACTCCAGAACCACGTGCCCCACCCACAAGTTGTCCACAGGCTCTCGACCAGAGGCCGTGGATTGTCGGTGGTCGCGGGTAAGCTTGAGTCGGAATGGCGCGCGGGGGCGAACACCCACATCAACCGAACACGCACCCACCCGATCCCACTCCACTGTGCCCCGCCCCTGGTCAGATCCCCCTGGTCGGTTCGAGGCCAACCCGAACCAGGGCGAGTGCCGCACTGAGCACCCGGACCAAGCGAGCACCCCGCCCAGGCTGAACACCCTGCCAAGCCGACACCCCGGCCAAGCCGAGTACTGCGCTGAAATACCGCCTTGCGCACGACTTCACCTGACTTCACCTGCGCTGAACGCCATCCGGACGCAGGCGCGTCATCTCGCCCGCCCCACCCGCCCCAAGTGCCGCCCCAGCCTCGGCCGAACCCAGCGCCGCTCCGAGAGCCGATGCCGCTCCCAGCCGAGGCTGCCGCGAGCCGAGGTCGCTCTGAGCCGACCGGGCTCCACTCGCACCGCCCGTCCTCACGGCGGGGAACCAGGCTGCCACTTCCGACCTCGTCCGGGACCCATGCCACCTGGACCCTGGGCCGACCGGGTGCCACTGGATGCTCGTGCTCACGTCGGGAGCAGGTCCCCCTCCCACCCCGCCCGGCCGGTCTCGCTCCGGGGCCGTTCAGGTGCGTGCGGGGAGCCGCCCACGCTCGCGACGGAGCCCGGTGCCGCCTCCGACCCGACCCCGCCGCCCGGGGCCCGGTGCTGATCCGGTGCCGCTCCGAGCCGGTCAGGTGCCGGTGGAGCCGCCCGTGCTCGCGATGGTGGGGACGAGGATCGCCGCGAACACGGCGGCGTTGACGGCGTTGACCGCCTTGCGCACGGCTTCGCCCGCCCAGTCGCCTTCGGCGATGGTCTTGGCTCGGGCTTTGGCGGTGCGCTGGTCGTCGACCTCGATGACCTTGGTGAGGATGCCGAGGGCGTGCAGCAGGGTGATGAGGGCGGCGGTGTGGTGGTCGGGTTCGGCGCCCGCCAGCACCTGCTCGACGCGGGCGCGGAGGGCGCGCTCGTGGGAGCCGTCCTCGGTGGGGATGCGCTGGGTGGGGAAGACGCCGAGCACCTTGCGCTCCTCGCGGCGGAGGACACCACGGCCGACCAGGCTGTCGATGACGGCTTCGCGCAGGCCCTTGCCCACCTTGTCCAGGGCGGCGGCGGGGGTGGCGCCCTCCAGGTCGGCGAGGCGGGCCAGGGTGGCCTTGAGCAGCGAGTCGGCGGGTGGGCGGCCTTCGCGCAGGACGACGCGGCCCTCGCGGACCTCTTCGTCGGGGCCCGCGACGTCGACCAGGCCCAGGTCGGCGAGTTCGAGCAGCGCGGCGCCCGCGAGGCCCCGGTCGAGCTGGGCGGCCGCCGGGCTGACCTTGCCGCTCTCGTCGTCGACCAGCAGTAGCAGCAGTTCTTCGGCGATCAGCATGGGGACCACCGTAACCAGGTCACCAGTACTCGGCTGGGAGCTTGCCCTCGATGTCGCGGACGTGCGCCCGGGCGCAGGTGCCGCACAACCACCTGGTCTGCCCCCGCTCGGTTTCGCTGACCCAGGCCAGTGCGGCCGGCGGGGGTTCCTCGGCACGGGAGCGACCACAGAGGCCGCAGGCCGCACCGGTCGCGGCAGGTCCGGTCCCAGCGGGGTCGGCCGCGGCATGTCCGGTCGCGGCGGCACCGGACGCGGGGTCGGTCACGGTGGGGGCGATCGCGGCGGGACCGGTCTCGGCGGGGTCGGTCACAGCTTGCGCAGGCCCTCCAGCACCCGACCCATGAACGCCAGGTCGGGGGCGTCGCCCGTGCGGTGGTGGATGGTGACCGCGTGGGAGTCGGCGAGGTCGCTGATCAGGACCCTGGCCACGCCCAGGGGCAGGCTCATCAGGGCGGACACCTCGGCGACCGAGCGCGGGGTGGTGCACAGATCGGTGACCGCGCGGTGCTCCCAGGAGGTGGCGAGGTCGGGGGCGACGGTGGAGATGAGCGCCTCGATCGCCAGGTCGGAGCGGGTGTGGGTGCGGCCTCGGGTCCAGGCGTAGGGGCGGACCAGGGTGTGCGACTCGGGGCGGCTCACCCAGTCGGCGTCGGACCAGTCGCTCGGGTCGTCGGGCAGCCGGGGGTCGGCCGGGGAGGAGTCGATGGGCTCGGGTCGGGCCGGGGGGCCGTCGTCGAACAGGTCGCCTGCGGAGTCGTGCAGGGTGGGGGTGCGCTCGTCGAACAGGTCGGCGCGGTTGCGCTGCGTCGGGGTGTCGTCGAACAGGTCGCCGGGTTCGGCGGCGCGGTCGCGGGCCCAGGAGTCGGAACCGCGAGGCTCGCCGGGTCGGCCGCGGGCTCGGGTGTCGTCAGCGCGCGGCTCGACGGCGCGGTCGCGGGCTCGGGCGTCGACAGCACGGGGCTCGGCGACGCGATCCGTGGCCCGGGCCTCGGCGGCGCGGTCACGCCCCTGGGCTTCCGAGGCGCGGGGCTCAGCGGCGCGATCCCCGGGCTGGGCGTCGAGAGCACGCGGGTCGCCGGACCGGGCGGTGCGGTCGCGGGGCTCGGCGGCAGGATCGGCTGTCGCCTCTGGCTGCTGCGGCGGGGTGGCGCGCTTGCGCTTGCGGGAGGAGCCGCCGAAGCGGGCGCCGACCCGGCCGATCTCGGACTCGGCGGCCGCCGGGTCGTCGTCGGGGGTGGGGTCGTCGGAGGCGGCCAGCCGCCACTGACCGGGTGGCCCGAACCGGGCTCCCGTGCGACCGACCTCGGTCCGGCGCTTGAGCCTGCGTCTGCCGTTCTCGCCACCGGCGTCTTGCACGTTCTGCACCAACGTGAGCCCCAAGGCCGTCGGGAACAGGGGTCAACACCATAAGCCCACCCCGGCGCGACCGTGGTGACAATGGCGTTTCCATCCTATTTCCCACCCTAACGGACGGATGCCCGCCACCGATCCGGTGGCGGGCATCGCGTCAATTCGGGTGAACAGGCTCACTCAGAGTGCGGCGGAGGCGCGATCGGCGCGCCGGGCCGCCCACTGCGAGAGCCGGTTCCAGCGCCTCGCGGCGCTCAGGTGGCGGACCAGGCGGCGCGCTCGCGCCACCTGCTCCGCCTCGCGCATTCGTGATCTCGCGAGATTTTCTTGGAGAAGCATGTCCGTGGGGCCTTCCGGCTTGAAGGTGTACATGGGGTCGTTGTGCACGGGGTTCACGCTGCGACCCCGTCCTGGTTGCGGCCCGCGCGCTCGGCGGCGTCGCGGGCGACGTCCTCCTTGCGCGGGCGACCGCGGGGCCGCTTGCGGGCGATGACGACGCCGCGCTCGAAGATCTCCCCGCCCCAGACGCCCCACGGCTCGTGCCGGGCCTGCGCCGAGGCCAGGCAGGCGGCGCGGACGGGGCAGTCGCCGCAGAGGGTCTTGGCGCGCTCGAGGTCGGCGGGCGCGTCGGCGAACCACAGGTCGGGGTCGGTGGTGGAGCGGCAGGGCAGGTCGAGACCAGCGGAGGGAGCCGCGTCCAGCAGCTCGCTCACCCCGGAACCGGACTGCGCGAGCAGCTCGTTCAGGTCTCCGCAGGGCAGCGGAGTGGTTGTCGACATGGTCGAAGAACTCCTGACTAGGAAGAAACCGTTGTGGGAAAACAAAAAGGCCGCGGATTCCGGTGTCGGAGTCCGCGGCCTCGGGGCCAGGAGTTGCTTGACCTTGGGTCAAGTCCTCCAGCCCGAGCCTGCGGAGCGCAGACGGGTCGGAACATCGACATCGAGGGTGGTCCAACGGACGGTGTGTGCGGTGTGTGCAGCGGACGCCCCCAGAGCGGCCACACGCTCACGACGGACCTGGATGAGCAGGCCGCCCCCAAACGCGGACAGAACAGACCGACCCGACATCGGGTAGCAGGCCGGGTTCTGCTTCTCATTGATGATCGAGATCTTCACGCGGTCCACCTCCCTGGTGTCTCGTCGTACTGTTGTCATTCGGGTCGCTCTCGCGACCCGCCAGAGCAGGTTATTGGCCCCGCGGGAAGCCGTGCAACTGATTTTCCGGAACTTCGAGTGACGCGCGTCACACTACCTCGGGTTCGCCTGACGTCGGCTCAGTTCGCACCGGTGACCAGCGACAACACCTCGGAGCCGAATCTGTCCAGCTTCGAGGCACCGATGCCGGAGATCGCCACGAGCGCGGCCCGGTCCGCCGGGCGCTGCTCGGCGATGGCCAGCAGCGTGGCGTCGGTGAAGATGACGTAGGCGGGCACGCGCAGCGCCTTCGACCGCTCCATCCGCCACTCGCGCAGCCGGTCGAGCAGGCCCTCGTCGAGGTCGGCGGGGCAGTCCGAGCAGCGGCCCAGCTTGGTCGGCATGACGCCGTGGAGCTGGTCGCCGCACACCCGGCAGAACCTCGGCCGCTCGACCACCCGCTGCTCGCGCTGCCGGGACGCGGGCGGCCGGGACACCGGGTCGTTGTCCGGGATGACCCCGTAGAGGAAGCGGCTGCGCCGCCGGTAGCGCTTGCCGCCCTCGGCGCGCGCCAGCGCCCACGTCAGCGACAGGTGCACCCGCGCGCGCGTGACCCCGACGTAGAGCAGCCTGCGCTCCTCCTCGATCGCGGCGTCGTCGCCGTCGGCGTGCTGGATCGGCATGGTGCCCTCGACCAGGCCGACGAGGAACACCGCGTCCCACTCCAGGCCCTTGGCCGCGTGCAGCGACGCCAGCGTGACGCCCTCCACCGTCGGCGGGTGCTGCGACTGCGCGCGGTGCTCCAGCTCGGCGGCGTAGCGGCGCAGGTCGGCGCCCGGTTCGGTGGCGACCAGTTCCTCGGCCAGCTCGACCAGGGCCAGCAGCGACTCCCACCGCTCCCGCTGCCTGCCGCCCGGCGGCGGTTCCTCGGTCAGGCCGAGCGGCACCAGCAGCGCGCGGACCAGCGCGGGCAGCTCGCCCTGCGGGTCCGACCCGGCGGCGGTGCGGATGGCCGCCATCGCCTGGCGCACCTCCTGCCGGGCGAAGAACCGCTCGCCGCCGCGCACCAGGTACGGGATGTCGAGTTCGGTCAGCGCCTGCTCGTACACCTCGGACTGGGCGTTGACCCGGAACAGGACGGCGATCTCGCTGAGCGCGACCCCGCCGTCGACCAGCTCGCGGATGCGGGCGGCGACCGCGGCGGCCTCGGCGGGCTCGTCGTCGTACTCGGCGAAGCGCGGGTTCGGGCCGGGCGGGCGCTGCCCGATCAGCCGCAGCCGGGAGCCCGCCGGGCGGTCGCGGGCGGCGCCGATCACCCGGTTCGCCAGCGACACCACCTCCGGTGTCGACCGGTAGTCGCGCTCCAGCCGCACCACGGTCGCCTCGGGGAAGCGGCGGGTGAAGTCCAGCAGCGGCCGCGGCGAGGCACCGGCGAAGGAGTAGATGGTCTGGTTCGCGTCGCCGACCACGGTCAGGTCGTCGCGCTCCCCGAGCCAGGCGTCGAGCACGCGCTGCTGCAGCGGGGTGACGTCCTGGTACTCGTCGACGACGAAGCAGCGGTAGCGGTCGCGGAACTCCTCGGCCACCGCCGAGTGCTCCTCCAGCGCGGCGGCGGTGTGCAGCAGCAGGTCGTCGAAGTCGAGCACCCGCGCGTTGTTCTTCAGCGCCTCGTAGCCCGCGTAGACCTTCGCCACCAGTTCCGGCGCGGCGGGCGGGTCGCGGCGGGCGCGGGCGGCGGCGGCCGGGTAGTCCTCCGGGCCGATCAGCGACGCCTTGGCCCACTCGATCTCGCTCGCCAGGTCGCGCAGCGCCTCGCGCTCGGTGCCCGCGCCCGCCCGGTGCGCGGCCTGGCCCACCAGGCGCAGCTTGCCGTCGAGCAGCTCCCACGGGGCGTCGCCGACGACCCTGGGCCAGAAGTAGCGCAGTTGTCGCAGGGCAGCGGCGTGGAAGGTGCGGGCCTGCGCGCCGTGCACGTCCATCGCCTGCAACCGGGTCCGCATCTCCCCCGCCGCGCGCGTGGTAAAGGTGACCGCGAGGACCTGACCTGCGGTGACGTGGCCCGCGCGGACCAGGGCGGCGATCCGGCTGACGATGGTCCTGGTCTTGCCGGTCCCCGCGCCCGCGAGCACGCACACCGGGCCGCGCGGGGCCCGCACCGCGGCGAGCTGCTCCGGGTCGAGACCGGCCAGCAGGTCCGTGGGTCGGTGTTCGCCAGCCATGCGTGCATCCTGACAGAGCGCGCCTCGTGGACGCGCGACCCGGCCCCGTATCCTGGGGGTTATGGCGGAGAAGCAGGACAAGGCGGCCGCGAAGGAAGCCAAGGCGGCGCGCAAGGCGGCGTCCAAGGCCAAGCGCGGGCAGATCTTCCAGGCGTTCAACATGCAGCGCAAGGAAGACAAGGCGCTGATCCCCTGGATGGTCGGCGCCCTGGTCGTCGTCACCGGCGTGGTCTTCCTGATCGGGCTGCTGATCGGCATCGAGTGGTTCCTGCTGCCGGTGGGCATCGCCTTCGGCCTGCTCGCGGCGGTGATCATCTTCGGCCGCCGGGTGCAGCGCAACGTCTACGGCAAGGCCGACGGCCAGCCCGGCGCGGCCGCTTGGGCCCTGGAGAACCTGCGCGGCCGGTGGAAGGTCACCCCCACGGTCGCGGGCACCACCCAGCTCGACGCCGTGCACCGGGTGCTGGGCCGACCGGGCGTGGTGCTGGTCGCCGAGGGCGCACCGCACCGGGTCAAGACCCTCCTCGCCCAGGAGAAGAAGCGCGTCGCCCGCATCATCGGCGAGAGCACCCCGATCTACGACGTGGTCGTGGGCAACGAGGAGAACCAGGTCCCGCTGGCCAAGCTGCAGCGGCACCTGATGAAGCTGCCCAACAACCTCCGCCCCGCCCAGATGGACACCGTCGAGAAGCGCCTCGCGGCCCTGGCCACCAAGGGCGCGGCGCTGCCCAAGGGCCCGATGCCCGCAGGCGCCAAGATGCGCAGCGTGCAGCGCACCATGCGCAGGCGTTAGGCCATTTGTCGTAGCCCTCTGTCAGGATGGTCGACACCGCGAGGAGGAAGCCATGACCGCGATGCCGCAGCATCAACACGAGTCGAGCGCGCCCACGCACCTGTTGACCATCGAGGAGTACGCCGCCCTCGGCGAGACCGAGAGCGGCTACACCGAACTGCAAGAGGGCCGTTTGTTGATGTCACCCAGTCCCAATTACTCGCACATGCGGGCGATCTTCCGCATCGCGTCCCAACTCGACCAGCAGGCACCCGACGACTTGGTGGTCGTCGGTGAGCTGGACATCGATATGGGCTTCGCCCCCCACGACCAGCCCGGCGACAGCCGCAGGCCGGACATCATCGTCTGCACCCGAACGGCCACCGAGCGGGTGAAGAAGACAGGTGGCCTGATCCGAGCATCCGAGGTGGTGGTCGTCATCGAGGTGATCTCCCCCGGATCGCGGCGCACCGATCGGAAGATCAAGCGGATCGAGTACGCGGAGGCGGGCATCCCGTGCTACTGGATGCTCGACCTCGACGACCCGGTCTCGCTGCTGGCCTGCCGCCGCACCGAGGAGTTCGGCTACGTCGACGACCAGGAGGCCACGGGCGTGTTCCGCACCGACGTGCCGTTCCCGGTCACGATCGACCTCAATTCGCTCGGCTGATCGTTTCCACTGGCGATACGGTCGGTGGGTGACCGACGCCGTCAAGCTCGCCGTGCGGATCGCCGCGGCCCAGTTGTCCGGGTTGAGCCGGACCCGGACGCTCGTGCCCGCCGGGCCGTTCACCGGGCTGCTGGCGCCCAGCGGCCCCGACTACCTCAACTACACCGTCGCCGCCCGCCCCGGGGAGCCGGTGCTGGACCCGGCCGAGGTGGACGCCGGGCTGGACGCGCTGCGGGCGGCCTTCCCCGAGGGCACGCTGCGGTTCGAGCTGATCGACGAGGCCACCCCGGGGGTGGTCGACGCCCTGGAGGGCGCCGGGCTGGGCGTCACGCTGCGGGTGCCGGTGCTGACCATCGAACCCCCGGACCTGGTCCGACCGGAACCCGCGCCGGGGGTGACCGTGGAACTGGTCACGACCGAGCGCGACCACGTGCTCGGGTCCGCGCTGGCGCACCGGGCGTTCGGCATGGGCGGGGCCGACCTGCCCACGGGTCCGCCCCCGGAGCCCCAGGACGGGGGCATGGTGCTGGCCCGGATGGACGGGGAACCGGTGGCGGTCGCCTCGTGGACCCCGGTGGCCGACGGCGTCACCGAGGTCGTGGGGGTCGCCACGGTCGAGGAGTACCGGCGGCAGGGGTTCGGCGGCCTGGTCACCGCCCACGCGGTGGACCGGGTGGTGGCCCTCGCGGGGGCCACGCTGGCCTGGCTGACCCCGGGCAGCGCCGACGCCGACCGCGTCTATCGGAAGGTGGGCTTCCAGCCGGTCGCCACGGCCGTGCACCTCGCCGAGGAACCCGCGCTGTAGACCGGGCCACCACCCGCGCACCCCGCCCGCATTCAGGACAGGGAGCACCGCCTAGCGGGTGCGCAGTACCGAGGTTCCCACCAGCTTGTCCTGCAACCCGCGCCCGTCCTTGTCGGTGATCGCGCCCGGCAGGACCAGCCCCACCAGCACCGTGCGCGGGATCGCCCGCAGCGGCCCGACCAGCGCCGTCCCGTCGAGGCGGACCACGCGCAGGCCGAGCAGCGCCTTGCCGGGGGTGAACCCGGCCAGGGCCACCCCGGCGACCGTGATCAGGAACCACACCGCCCCCGACCACAGGTTGTGGGTGCGCATGACCGCCGGGTCGCCCACGTCGAACGGGACGAACACCGAGGTGGCCAGGGAGGCGAGGACCAGGTCGATCAGCAGGGCGGCGAAGCGGATGCCGTTGGCCGCCGCCGAGCCGGGGCCGCTCTCCGGCAGGCCCAGCCGCTCACCCGGCCAGCGCTGGGGGTCCTCGTCGGGGGTTCCGGTGTCCGAGCCGGGCAGCCAACTTCCGGTCCATCTGCTCACCCCTCCAGCGTAGGACGCGCTGCCGGACGTGGCCGAGCCTGGCATGATCCCGGGCATCCACGGGCGCCGAACGGTGCCGTTAACCCGCGCGAAACACGAGGGTGATGGTCGGGCAACACCGCCCTCCTAGTTTCATCACGCAGAGCGGACAGCCGTGATCAATTGCCGTCCGTTGAGCGCGGTGGGCCGGTCACGGCCGGCGAGTAGACGTAAGGAGCCAACAAGCGTGTTCAAGTCTTCCGACGAGGTCTTGCGCTTCATTGCCGACGAGGGCGTGAAGTTCGTCGATGTCCGGTTCTGCGACCTGCCGGGCGTCATGCAGCACTTCACCCTGCCCGCCGAGGCGTTCGACGAGGACGCCTTCACCGAGGGCCTCGCGTTCGACGGCTCCTCCGTGCGCGGCTTCCAGTCGATCCACGAGTCGGACATGCTGCTGCTGCCCGACCCCTACACCGCGCGTCTCGACCCGTTCCGGATCGAGAAGACGCTGATCCTGAACTGGTTCGTGCACGACCCGTTCACCCGCGAGGCCTACTCCCGCGACCCGCGCAACATCGCCCGCAAGGCCGAGCAGTACATCGCCGAGTCCGGCATCGCCGACACCGCGTACTTCGGCCCCGAGGCGGAGTTCTACATCTTCGACTCGGTGCGCTTCGACTACTCCGAGAACGGCTCGTTCCACGAGGTCGACTCCGTCGAGGGCTGGTGGAACACCGGTGCCGCCGACGAGAACGGCCGCAACAAGGGCTACAAGACCCGCTTCAAGGGCGGCTACTTCCCGGTCCCGCCGGTCGACCACTTCGCCGACCTGCGCGACCAGATGGTGCTGAACATGCAGGGCCTCGGCTTCACCGTCGAGCGCGCGCACCACGAGGTCGGCACCGGTGGCCAGACCGAGATCAACTACCGGTTCAACACCCTGCTGCACGCCGCGGACGACCTGCAGCTGTTCAAGTACGCGATCAAGAACACCGCCTGGGCGGCCGACAAGACGGTCACCTTCATGCCCAAGCCGCTCTTCGGCGACAACGGCTCCGGCATGCACGTGCACTCCTCGCTGTGGAAGGACGGCACGCCGCTGTTCCACGACGAGTCGGGCTACGCCGGGCTGTCGGACACCGCGCGCCACTACATCGGCGGCCTGCTCAAGCACGCCCCGTCGCTGCTGGCGTTCACCAACCCGACGGTGAACTCCTACCACCGCCTGGTGCCCGGCTACGAGGCCCCGGTGTCGCTGGTCTACTCCCAGCGCAACCGCTCCGCCTGCGTGCGCATCCCGATCACGGGCAACAACGCCAAGGCCAAGCGCGTCGAGTTCCGCTGCCCCGACTCCTCGGGCAACCCGTACCTGGCCTTCGCCGCGATCGTGATGGCGGGCCTGGACGGCGTGAAGAACAAGATCGAGCCGCCGACGCCGATCGACAAGGACCTCTACGAGCTGCCGCCCGAGGAGGCCAAGGAGGTCGCGCAGGTCCCCGCCTCGCTCAACGAGGTGCTCGACCGCCTCGAGGAGGACCACGACTACCTGCTCGAGGGTGGCGTGTTCACCCCCGACGTGATCGAGACGTGGATCAACATCAAGCGCGAGCACGAGATCGACCCGCTGCGCCTGCGCCCGCACCCGTACGAGTTCGGCCTGTACTACGACGTGTGATCGGCGGAAGCTGACCTCTCGTCACCGACCGGCGCCTGCCTGGGGACCACCCCCGGCAGGCGCCGGTTTTTGTGCTGTCGACACGTTTTCCACCCGATCTTGGTCCATTCCGCCGAGCGGCGGTGCCCCCGGCCGGTCCGCTGGCGTTCACCCTCCGTGTCACCGGCGTTGCCCAGGTATTACGCGGGACGATCATTCCCCCCCGGGGTGATCCAGCCCATACGCTCCCCGCAGCCGCGCGGCTCTCGCGCGGTGACCACTCCGGCACCACCCGAGGGAACACCCATGTCCGCTGCCCTGGACCCGGTACGAGTCGACCGCCTCAAGAAGGCCTACGCCGTGCGCCTGCTGGACGCCGACGCGCTCACGCCGCTGCGCCCCGCCGAGCACCGCCCCACCCACGGCGACGTGGTGCTCGCCGAGGTCACCTCGGTCGGCTACCACGAGGTGCTGGAACTGGCCGACGGCCGCAAGGCCCGCCTGTTCGTCGGCGACCGGGTGCTGGTGGCCTACGCCGCCCGCTACGCCCCGGACCACTTCGAGGCGGAACTGCCCGACGACCTCGGCCCCTGCGACCTGGTCGCGGCGGGCGGCGTCCTGGGCAAGGTGCGCAGCGGCAACGCCGCCGTGTCCGCCCCGCCGACGACTGTCCGCCCGCTCAGCCTGCTCGCGGGCCCCTCCGGCCGCCCGCTCAACGTGGCCGACTTCGCCCTGCCCGCCCCGCCCCCGACCGGCCGCCGGGTGCCCACCTTCGTCGTCGTCGGCACCTCGATGAACTCCGGCAAGACCACCACGGTGGCCTCCCTGGTGCACGGCCTGACCCGCGCGGGCCTGCGCGTCGGCGCGGCGAAGGTCACCGGCACCGCGGCGGGCGGCGACCCGTGGCTGTTCCGCGACGCCGGGGCCGCCCTCGCGCTGGACTTCACCGACATGGGCATGGCCACCACGTTCCGGGTGCCGCTGGAGCGCATCGTCGCGGGCACCGAGGCCCTGCACGGCCACCTGACCGCCGCGGGCGTCGACGCCGCGGTCCTGGAGATCGCCGACGGCGTGCTCCAGCCCGAGACCGCCCAACTCCTCGACCACCCGGTCACCCGCGCCCTGGCCGACGGCGTCCTGTACGCGGCGGCGGACTCCACGGGCGCGATCTTCGGCGTGCACCGCCTGCAGGGCGACGGCCACCAGGTCCTCGCCGTCAGCGGCCTGCTCACCCAGTCACCGCTGGGCGTGCGCGAGACCCAGGCGCACGTGGACGTCCCCGTCTACGGCCCCTCGGACCTGCGCTCCCCCACCATCGCCGGTGAACTGCTGCGCCGGGTCACGACACCGATCCCGGTCTGAGGCAGGCCACCTCGGACCCACGGCTGCGGGCGCCGGTGCCGATCCGGCTCTCGGCCCCGGCTCTCGGCTCCAGCAACCGACACCGACCCGGCTGCGGGTGCCAGCACCGACCGTGGAACCCCCGGAGACCATGGAACCCCCGGACCTGGTTCGGCTGGAACCCGCGCCGGGGGTGACCGTGGAGTCGGGCACTTCGACACCGGCGACCCGGTGCGGAAGTCCAGCGCGAGGGCGGCCCCGGTGTCGTAGGGCAACCAGTCGTGGAACAACCACGGGTCGTTTCACGACCGGTCGGCACCACGGACCACGACGACGGACCACGACGACAGGGACCACAGCCGGCCGGCACGTCTTCCTGAGGTGGGCGCCGCCCGCCCCCGCGCGTCTTCCTTCTGCTCAAGCTTAGCCGCGGGGTCGGACAAAACCGGGCTCGGAGCGGGAGGCCTGTGGACAACTCGAATCAGGCATCCACAGAGGAAAGACCGGCCTTGACGCAGGTCTTCTAGCCGTTCAGCACGGACAGGTCGAACCCATGGGCCTCCATCACGGCCCGCGGGTCGGCCACCAGCTTGCGCGCGGTCAGGTCCATCACCCCGATGACGCACGACACCTCTGCCGAGACCGTGCCGTCGAGCTTGGTCATCACCGAGTCCACGGTGAACGTCTTGCCGGAACCGAACTTGATCGCGCAGGTGATGTCCACCGCGTCCCCGGCCCGCAGTTCGCGGCGGTAGGCGATGGTGGACCCCAGCAGCACCGGCGCGGTCCCGGATGCGATCAGCGTGTCCCAGGAGCACCCGGCCGCGGTGAAGCCCTCGATGCGGGCGATCTCGGCGTACTGGTGGTACACCGCCTGGTTGACGTGCCCCAGCGCGTCCAGTTCGTAGCTGCGGACGGCGACCCGGCAGCTCCACGGCTCACTCATGCCCCGAGCCTATGCCGCGGCCCCGACAGAACCGGTCCGCTGGTGTCAGTCGTCATAGATCGTCGTAGAAGACGTGTTCGACCACCGTGTGCGCGCGGCGCGTGGTGCGGCGGTAGAAGTCGAGGAACTGGCCGGGGTCGGCCATGCCGCCCGGGGTGTCCGGGCCCAGGGCGGTGACGACCCCGGCCAGTTCCCGGCCCTGCGTGGGGAGCTGGTCGGACGGCTTGCCGCGGACCAGGGTGATCGCGTTGCGCACCCGGGTGGCCAGCAGCCAGGACTGGGTCAGCTCGGCGGACTCCTGGGCGGTGATCAGCCCGGCGTCGACCGCCGCCATCAGGCCGTCCATGGTGGAGGTGGTGCGCAGCGCCGGGTGTTCGTGCCCGTGCCGCAGTTGCAGTAGCTGCAACGTCCACTCCACGTCGGCCAGGCCGCCGCGGCCGAGCTTGGTGTGGGTCGTCGGGTCCGCTCCGCGCGGCAGCCGTTCGGTGTCCACCCGGGCCTTGATCCGCCGGATCTCGCGCACGTCCTTGTCCGCCAGCCCGCCTTCCGGGTAGCGGATGGGGTCGATCATCTCGACGAACCGCCTGCCCAGGTCGTCGTCGCCTGCGACTGGTCGGGCCCGCAGCAGCGCCTGGGATTCCCACACCTCGCTCCACTGCCGGTAGTAGGCGCGGTAGGACTCCAGCGTCCGCACGATCGGCCCCTGCCTGCCTTCCGGTCGCAGGTCGACGTCCACCTGCAGCGGCGGGTCCTGGCTGGGTGAGCCGAGCAGCCGCCGCACCGCCGTGGCGACCCGACCGGCGTACTTGAGCGCGTCGGAGTCCGACACCCCGTCGGCGGCCTCGCACACGAACATCACGTCCGCGTCGGAGCCGTACCCCAGTTCGGACCCGCCGAGGCGGCCCATGCCGATGACCGCGATCCGGGCCAGGTGCCCGCCCGCCGACGCCGCCTCCGACCGGTCGACCGCGGCCAGCGAGGCCTCCAGCACCGCGCACCACACGCTCGACAGCGCCGAGCACACCGCCAGCACGTCCATGAACCCGAGCAGGTCCGCGCACGCCACCCGCAGCAGTTCGTGCCTGCGCAGCGACCGGGCCGCGGTGACCGCGTTGCCCAGGTACCCGTGCCTGCGCACGGCGTTGCGCAGCGACGCGGCCACCTCGGCCGGGTCGCGCAGGGTCAGCTCCTTCGGGTCGGCGAGCAGGCGCAGCACCTCCGGGGCGCGCACCACCAGGTCCGGGACCAGCTTCGAGGTGCCCAGCAGCACCGCCAGCCGCTCGACCACCGCGCCCTCGTCGCGCAGCACCCGCAGGTACCAGGGCGTGGCCGCCAGCGCCTCGGACACCTTGCGGTAGGCCAGCAGGCCGCCGTCGGGGTCGGGGGTGGCGCCGAGCAGGTCCAGCAGTACCGGCAGCAGCGCGGTCTGGATCGCCGCCCGCCTGCTCACCCCCGAGGTCAGGGCCTGGATGTGCTGCAGCGCGCCCTGCGGGGAGGAGTAGCCCAGTGCCGCCAGCCGGGCCTCGGCCGCCTTCGCGGTCAGCCGGAGCTGGTCGGTCGGCACGCGGGACACGGCTTCGAGCAGCGGCCGGTAGAACAGCTTCTCGTGCAGGCGCCGGATCCGGTTGGCGCGCCTGCGGAACTCGGCCAGCAGGACCTGCGCCTCGGAGCGGCCGCCGTCCGGGCCGATGCCGGTGGCGCGGGCCAGCCAGCGCAGGTCGTCGGTGGCGTCGTCGGCGGGGAACAGGTGGGTTCGGCGCAGCCGCTGGAGCTGGAGCCGGTGTTCGAGGGTGCGCAGGAACCGGTAGGACTCGGCCAGTTCCAGCGCGTCGGTGCGGCCGACGTACCCGCCTGCGGCGAGGGCGGCCAGCGCGTCCACGGTGGCGGCCCGGCGGAGGGTTTCGTCGGTGCGGCCGTGCACCAGTTGCAGCAGTTGCACGGCGAATTCGATGTCGCGCAGGCCGCCGCGGCCCAGTTTCAGCTCGCGTTCCAGCAGTTCCGAGGGCACGTGGTCCTCGACGCGGCGGCGCATGGCCTGCACGTCGACGACGAAGTTGTCCCGGTCGGCCGCCGTCCACACCAGCGGTGCCACCGCGTCGGTGTACCCGCGGCCCAGCTCGGCGTCGCCCGCGATGTCCCTGGCCTTGAGCAGCGCCTGGAACTCCCAGGTGCGCGCCCACCGCTTGTAGTAGGCCAGGTGCCCGTCGAGGGTGCGGACCAAGGCGCCGTTGCGGCCTTCGGGGCGCAGGTTCGCGTCGACGTCGAAGCACGCCTCGGTCGCCACCCGCATCATGGCGCTGGCGACCCGGGTGGCCAGGCCCAGGTCGCCCTCCCCGGCGAAGATCACGTCGACGTCGCTGACGTAGTTGAGTTCGTGCCCGCCGCACTTGCCCATGGCGATCACGGTCAGCCGGGCCCGTTCTTGGGCGGTGGCACCGCCGTTCTCCGCCCACGCCACCGCGAGCGCGGCCCGCAGCGCCGCCTCGGCCAGGTCGCTGAGCCTGCTCGCGACCTCCTCGTAGGCGAACTCGGGCAGCTCGGGCTCCACCAGGTGACCGAGGTCGTCGGCGGCCAGCTCCAGCAGCAGGCCGCGGTAGGCGAACTTGAGCGCCTTCACCGCCTCCGGTCCGCGCTTGGCCGCGACCGGCCCCTGGGGGCTGTCCCCGACGGCGCCGACCTCGGCGAGGAGGGCGGCGT
Organism: Actinokineospora sp. PR83; assembly: GCF_021056305.1. Classification (NCBI taxonomy): domain Bacteria; kingdom Bacillati; phylum Actinomycetota; class Actinomycetes; order Pseudonocardiales; family Pseudonocardiaceae; genus Actinokineospora; species Actinokineospora sp. PR83. The sequence goes on along the minus strand of NZ_JAJCXD010000011.1, from coordinate 1,744 downwards.
TGTACTGGTCGGCGGGGGTTCCGGCGCCGTCGAGCCGACGCCACTCGGCGGGGCGGGCGGCCAGGAGGTCGGCGAGGGTGCTCGACCCGCCGAGGACCGCGGCCAGCCTGCCGCGCAGCCGCCGGTTGGTGCTCAGTTCGGTGCGGAGTTCGGGCCAGGTGCCGGGGTCGGCCTCGCGGACGCGGGCCAGGCCGCGCAGCGCCAGGTCGGGGTCGGGGCTGCGGGAGAGGGCGGTGAGGACCAGTTCGTGCTCGGGCACCGGGCCGTGGTCGTCCCACAGGCCCGCGGCGCGCAGTTCGGCCTCGGCGCGGGGTTCGGTCAGCCCGAAGCGGGCCGCGGAGGAGATCGGACGGGAGCGGTCGGGCATGTGCTCGTCCCCCGGTCTACAGCAGGTTCTTCGCGACCGGGGACAGCTCGCCCCTGGCCAGCTTGACGAACCGCTCGACGAACGGCCGCCAGGTCTCCTCGACGTCGGCGTGCAGCTCGGTGATCCCCTCGGGGGTGCGGTCGACCGCCCGCGCGAACTCGGCACCGGCGGGGTCCGACCGCAGCCAGGTCTCGAACAGCTCCGGCGTGGTCTCGATGTGGAACTGGATGCCGTACCCGACCGGCCCGACCCGGAACGCCTGGTTCGGGTAGCGGGTGGCGGAGGCGAGCAGTTCGGCACCCGCGGGCAGCCGGGTGATCACGTCGTGGTGGAACTGGACCACGTCCGGCATCAGCGGCAGGTCGGCGAACAGCGGGTCGGCCCACCCCAGGTCCCGCTTGGCCACCAGTTCCCGGCCGACCTCCGGCCCCTCGTGCCCCGGTTCCACCTCACCGCCGAGCGCGGTTGCGAGCACCTGCGCGCCGAGGCAGACCGCCAGCAGCGGAACCCGCCGGGTGACGCAGGTGCCGAAGAACGCCCGGAGGGTCCGCAGCCACGGGTGCCCGTCGAGGTCGTTGGCGTTCATCGGCCCACCGAGGCAGACCACGGCGGCGAAGTCCCGCGGTTCGGGGAGTTCGCCGGTCCGGTCCAACCGCACCAGCTCGACCTCGGCACCGGAGTCGACCAGCCACTCGGCCAGCCGCCCGGGCGGATCCAGGTCGGCGAGCTGGATGACGAGGATGCGCGTGGTGGTCACCCCGCACAGCGTATTCGGCTGCGCGGGTCCCGTCTCGGCCGAGTCGTGCACCGGGACGAACTCGAGCGCGGTGTGGACCGAGTTCGCCGCTCGGTTGTCCACGTCGGTGAACAGCAGGACGTCCACCCCGGCCGTGCGCCCGCCGCGCGGCAGCAGCGGTTGCACCGGAGGCGTAGCCGCGTCCGAGCAGGTGTGGCGGTGTGCGGGCAGGCCTGATTCGTGAAATTTCCTGGAACGCAAAAAAGCCCCAGGCCCGAGGAACTGTGTTCCTCGGGCCTGGGGTCTCAATTTTAGTCCGGCGGCGTCCTACTCTCCCACACCCTCACGAGTGCAGTACCATCGGCGCTGGCAGGCTTAGCTTCCGGGTTCGGGATGGGACCGGGCGTTTCCCTGCCGCTATGACCGCCGTAACACTATGAAACTATCCAACCCCGCACCCCACTCCGCAGGCGTGATGCCGGTGGTGTGGGGGTGGTTGGTGTCTCAGACACCGCACAGTGGATGCGTAGCATTTTTGTAACAAGCCCTCGGCCTATTAGTACCAGTCAACTCCACCCGTTACCGGGCTTCCATCTCTGGCCTATCAACCCAGTGGTCTAGCTGGGGGCCTTAACCACTCA
>NZ_JAJCXD010000118.1:13392-29265 GCF_021056305.1 Actinokineospora sp. PR83 | reverse complement strand
AGACAGGCCGCGCTCGACTACATCGAAGCCGAGTGGACCGACATGCGACCTGCGAGTCTGCGTGCGGCCATGGGGGCGTGACCACCGCTGCGGGCCGCGGCGGCCCGGGCGCGCGACGCCCGGGCCGCCTGCCCGCCCCTGCGGTCCGCCGCCACCACGCCACCCCGGCGCACCCGCCGCGTCGAACCCGCCGCCGGTCGCGCGTCCACTGGACACAAACGTGCCACGTCCTCACAAAAGCCTGACGACGTGGCTTTGTGAGCTTTTATCACCCGATTGTCGCAAAGGAATGCGGTGTGCGCAGACGCATCAGCGTGTTGCACCATTCCAGAAACTGATTCACATTAAAGATGTGAATAATTCACGCGTTGACCCACAAGTTGTCAGTCATCTGCAAACCACGGCACTCGACGCGGATTCGTCCAATGCACCGCAGCGATCGAGCCGGGAAATCAGCCAGCGAAAGTACGCGGCCGGTGAGCACGCGGAAGCGTCTCACGAATGAATACGCGGTCCACCTCGGCACTCGCGCAGGAAAACACCAGCCCACGACTGCGCAGGCGCGGGCCGCCACTGGTGATTGGTCGCGACCCCCTCGGCCGCGCGAACGGTCACACCACCAAAAAGAAACGCCCTCCCGTCGAAGTGTGCCGCCACCCGCGTGGGACCGGTCCCGCCATCGGTTGCACCGACAACGACCCCGTCCCCGCCCACGCGGGGGAGCGACACCGTCTGCTTACCCAAATCGAGGCTCACTCTAACCGCTCGGAGAGTGACGCGCGGCACAGTTGTCTGCACGTGCGAATGGCCCGGCAGACGGGTGCGCCTGCCGGGCCATTCGGGGGGTCGGGTCAGTTGGGCTGGACCAGCACGGGCACCGACTTGGCGCCCAGCAGCGCGTGCACGTCGAAGAAGTCGATCTCGCCCTCCGGGTCCACCCGGATGTCGCGGTAGCGGTCCAGCAGCATGTTCACCGCGATCTTGGCCTCCAAGCGGGCCAGCGGGGCACCCAGGCAGAAGTGGATGCCGTGGCCGAACCCCGCCTGCTTGCTGGACTCGCGCCGGGGGTCGAAGACCTCGGGGTCGGTGAACACCGACTCGTCCCGGTTGGCCGAGGCCAGCCAGGCGAACACGATCTGCCCGGCCGGGATCGTCGTGCCGCTCAGCTCGACGTCGGCGGTGGTGAGCCGGGCCAGCTTGGTGAACGGCGGGCGCATGCGCAGCACCTCCTCCAGCATCCCCGGCACCAGGCCGCGGTCCGCCCGGACGTCCTCGACCACCCGCGGCGCCGAGTCCAGGCACAGCAGGGTGTTGCCGAGCAGCGCGGTGGTGGTGATGTGGCCCGCCAGCAGCAGCAGCGCGGTGAACCAGACGATCTCGTCGTCGTCCAGCGAACGCCCGTCCACCTGCGTGTTGACCAGCGCGGTGACCAGGTCGTCGGTCGGGTTCACCCGGCGCCGCCGCACGTGCTCCAGCATGTAGGCGCCCATCTCCCGGACCGTGGGCGCGATCGCGGCCACCTGGTCGCCGAGCGCGTCGAGCAGCGGTTCGTCGGCCGGGGGCTCGTTGTTGAGCAGGATGTCGGCCCAGCGCTGGAAGGTCTCCCGGTCGGAGCTGGGGATACCGATCATCTCCGAGATCACGATGACCGGCAGCGGGTAGCTCAGCTCGTGGACCAGGTCGAACCGGTCGCGCCCGGCCACCCCGTCGAGCAGTTCCGCGGTGACCTCGGTGATGCGCGGGGCCAGCTCGGCGACGAACTTCGGGGTGAAGGCCTTGCTGACCAGACCGCGCATCTGCCGGTGCAAGGGCGGATCGATGCTGATCAGGTTGCCCTTGGCGATCTTGTCGATGTCCGGGTCGCTGGGCACCAGTTCGGACATGTCGCTGGAGAACGTCGCCGGGTCGGACAGGATGCGGGTGACGTCGCGGTGGTTGAACGCCTCCCACGCCTGGATGCTCTCGTTGAACACGACCGGCTCGTGGGCCCGGTGGTGGGCCAACCGGGTGAACAGGTCCACCAGGTCGGCGGGCTCGGTGGGGCTGGGGCCGTTGCGTAAGGAAGTCATGGTTGCCTCTCAGCGGGCGGTGCCCGCGGTCGTGTCGGTCCTGCTCGGGGTCGTGCTGTCGGACTGGCGGTCGGGTCGGCGGTCACCGAACCGGTGGCGGGCGTAGGCGTCCCGCAACTCCTCCAGGTCGGCGACCACCCGGGGGGCGACCTGCCGCAGCACGCGCGCGTCGGGCCGCCGGTCGGGTTCGAAGGCCACCCGCAGCGTGTCCGCCAGTGCCCGGGCGCGGCGGGCGTCCGAGGCGGGCACGTCGTCGGCGGTGACCGGTCCGGTGAGGTTGAACCCGGTGATGACGCAGTTCACCGCGTACGCCTGGTCGTCGAGGTCGGTGTCCGCGCGCACCAGGCCGTGCTCGCGCAGCCGGGCGAGGTAGGAGCGCAGGAAGGCGGCCTGCCTGCCCTCGTCCATGGTGCTCGCGTGCCGGGCCAGGTTGCCCAGCAGCTCGCCGTCGCCGCCGTAGACCGCGCGCAGCAGCGGCCGGTCGAGCACCACCTCGAAGCACACCCGCTGCATCCGGTGCAGGAGCACGACCTCGGGGTCCGCCCGCATCCGGTCCAGCAGCGCGTCGACCATGGCGATGGACTCGCGCAGCAGCACCGCGACGAACAGCGACTCCCTGGTGCGCCAGTGCAGGTAGAGCGTGCCCTTGCCGACCCCGGCGGCGCGGGCGACGTCCTGCATCGTCACCCGCTGGTAGCCCCACCGCAGGATGAGCCCGGCCGCCGCGTCCAGGATGCGTTCGGCGCGCTCGGCGTGGTCGGCCCCGGTGTCGCTCACCCGACAGCCCCCAGGACGTTTGACCGATTCGGTTTTTTGGTCACGACTGACCCTAAGCGCCCGCGCGCCATCCGACAACCCCAATGCCGAGGTCCACTCAAGACAGCCCGGGCCCCGCTCCCCCACCACCCGTTCGGCGCTACCGACCCCCCCACGACCCCGGCTAGGGTCTGGCGATTCGGTCGGGGACCGCAGCGGCGAGGAGATCGACATCGACGCCATCACAGCCCTGGTCCGCTCGTACTACGACAGAGTCGACTCCGGCGACCCCACCCTGTTCGACCTCTTCCACGACGACATCCGCTACAAGCGCCCCGGCTACCCGACGATCACCGGCCTGGTCGACCTCCGGGCCTTCTACCGCTCCACCCGCCTGGTCGACCGGGGCCGCCACCACACCCTGTCGGTGTTCCGGTCGGGCGAGCAGGCCGCGGTGGAGGGCCGGTTCACCGGCTCACTGCGCGACGGGTCCACAGTGGACCTCAGGTTCAGCGACTTCTTCGACACCGTCGCCCACCCACCCGGCGAACACGGCGCCCTCATCCTCTCCCGCCGCACCTACTTCGGCGACACCCGGGTCTGACCAGCGCGCCACACCCCGCTCCCACCGAGCAGGCCCTAGGGTCGGTGCTCGGACGCGCACCGGGGTCCGGGCCCAGCGGACCCCGGTGGCACGAGACGGTGGGAGGGCGTCCTGTGCGGCTGCGTGGTGTCGGCAAGCGGTACTCCGGCGGCCGGGCGGTGCTGCGCGGGGTGGACGTGGACCTCGTGCCCGGCGAGGTGCTCGCCGTGACCGGGGGCAACGGTTCGGGCAAGTCGACCCTGCTGCGGATCGTGGTGGGTGCGACCCGCCCGACCAGCGGGCGGGTGCTCGACCGGCCGCGGCAGGTCGGGTACGTGCCGGAGCGGTTCCCGTCCGACGAGCGGCTGACCGCCCGCTCGTACCTGGCGCACATGGGCAGGCTGCGCGGGCTGGGCACGGCCCAAGCCGTGGAGCGGGGGTCGGGGCTGCTGGAGCGGCTCGCGCTCGTCGGCGGTGCCGACACGCCCCTGCGCGGGTTGTCCAAGGGGAACCTGCAGAAGGTGGCGGTGGCGCAGGCCCTCGTGGTGCCACCCGCGCTGCTCGCGCTGGACGAGCCGTGGTCCGGCCTGGACCGCGCCGCGCACGGTGTGCTGGGCGAGCTGATCGCCGAGGTCGCGGCGGCGGGCGGCTCGGTGGTGTTCACCGATCACCGCGAATCCGTGGTGGCGCTGACCGCGGACCGCGTCTGCCACGTGCGGGAGGGCCGCGTCTCGGTGGTGGACGTCGACCCCGCCGACCGGGTGGCCGTCACCCGCGTGGTGCTGCGCCCGCCCCGGCTGCCGGGGCCACCGCTGGCCGACCCGCTGCTGCACGGGGTGTTCGACGCGCGCGACGACGGTGGTCTGGTCGTGGTGCGGGTGATCAGTGGGCAGGCCGACGGGTTCCTGCTGGCCGCGTTGCGGCAGGGGTGGTCGGTGGCGCGGGTGGACGAGCCCGCCGCCGCGCCCGGGAGGCACCGGTGATCGCCCTCGTCCGCTACACGGCCGCGGTCATGTTCCACTCCCAGCGGTACCTGCCGCCCGCGCTGGTGTTCATCGCGTGCATGGCCCTGTTCGCCAACGACGCGGGCGCGCAACCGGTGGTGCCGATCTTCGCGCCGATGACCGCGGTGGCGCTGGTCTGCTCCGCGTGGTCGACCGCCGCGCTGATCGGTGTGGAGGACCCGGTGCAGCGCGCGATCACCGCGGTGAACACCGGCCGCACCTGGGCGCTGCTGGTCGCGGTGGTCGTCGTGGTGCTGCTGACCTCGGTGGTGCTGGCCGGGCTGGTGGTGGTGCTGCCCGGGGTGTTGGGCAACGACCGGGTGACCGCCCTGGACCTGGCGACCGGCGCGGTGGCGCTGGTGGCCGCGTCCTGCCTGGGCACCGCCATCGGCATGGTCACCTCGCGGCTGGTGTTCCGCAGGCCGGGGTGGTCGCTGCTGGCCGCGCTGCTGCTGCTGGTCGTCGTGCTGCTCACGCGCGGGCTGCCGCCGATCAACCCGCTGGTCCTGCTGCTCGCGCGCACCGAGTCGGCCACCGCCGACGTACTGGCCACGACCGCGTGGAACGCGGTCGTGGCCGTGGTGGTGCTGCTGCTGTGCGCCGCGGTCACCCAGGTCGTCGCCACCCGCCGGGACTGAGCGGCGGCGCCCGGGCGGCCTGCCGGGCTACGGCGCGGCGGGCGCGCTGGAACCCGTCGGCGCCGACGACGTCGGCCGGGCCGAGGACGTGCCGGAGCTGCTCGGCGCCGACGAGGCGGCGGTCGAGGTCGGTGCCGGGGACAACTGCCCCGCGCCGTTGGTGATCAGGTTTCGCAGCGGTTCGGCCGCCGGTTCGGCCGAGTTCCGGACGCAGTCGACCTTCTCCGGGGTGGGCAGGACCGCGGTGTCCTTGACACCGACGTCCACCAGCGCGGTCACGGCCTTGATGCCGGACTTGGCGCGGGTGCCCGCGCACGGGTCGCTCAGGAGTTCACCGATCAGGGCGGTCGGGGCGGCGGCGCGGGCGCCCGCCGGGCCCGTCGCCTGGTCGACCAGGGCCTTGATCGGGTTGGTCGCGGCGGCGGCGGCTTCGGCGAAGCAGGTGCCGCTGCCCGGGTCCTGCAACCGGGGCAGGTCGCGGGGGACCTCGATCGCGGCGAGGCCGGGCAGGGCGGGCAGCTCGGTGGTGGGGGTGCCGAGGCACTCGGCGGTGGTGCGGGCGACCAGGGCCCACGGCACGTCGGCCGCGGCGGCGGGCGGGGCGGCGGCGGCGAGCGCGGTGGCGCCGCCCAGGATGCCTGCGGTGACGGCGCAGGCGGCGAGAGCCCTACGGGTTGGCAACGAGTGCTCCTCTGTGGATCGTCGTCGGGCGGGCGGGTCCACCCGGGCCGCCGACGCGCGGGCGCGGGCCGAGGACCGCCGGTGCTGCGCCGCCTCGACCTCCGCCCTGACCACCGCCCCGGGGTCCGGTGAGGACGTTCCGGGGGTGCCCGCCCGGCGATCGGCTTGAACCGGGTATCACCCGGTCGAGTTCGTCCGCGTGGTCGAACCGGTGCACCAGGTCCTTGCCAGAGGCGAAGAACAACTCCCCGGCCACCGCGTGGACGACCCGCCCGCCGTCCCGGTCGAGCCGGGGGCTCGCCTCGACCCCCGGCACCGGGGGAAGGGCAGCAGTGGTGGGCGAACACGCGCACATCGGTGAGGTGGTCACCCGCACCGAGCTGCGAGTCCAGTTGGCCCGCGCCGAGGAGTTCGCCGCCACCCTGGCCGCCCGCCTCTCCCCCGCGGGCTGAGCCGCGCAGCTCACCGCCCGCGCCGTGGCGGCGGTGACCTGGCGGTTCACCCGTTGGTGGCCGGGGTACGTAGGCGCCGTCCGGGCGACGAGGCGAGGAGACACCAGGTGAGCGGCGCAGTGGGCGAGGTGAAGGACCACCCCGCCGTGCAGGGGCTGGGCCGGGTCGGGATGGTGTTCTACGGGGCCGTGCACGTGATCATCGCCTGGCTCGTCGCCCAGGTGGCCCTCGGGGACGCCAGTCGCAAGGCCGACTCCAAGGGCGCGCTCACCGAGGTGTCGCAGACCGCGTTGGGGCCGTTCCTGTTGTGGGCGTTGGCGATCGGGTTGGCGTTCTTCGTGCTCTGGCAGGTGGTGGAGGCGTTCGCGGGCTACACCTACGTCCGGGAGAAGCGCAAGCGGACCGGCAAGCGCATCGGCGCAGGCGCACGCGCGATCACCGCGACCACCATCGCCGTGGCGGCGCAGCAGTACGCGCGGGGCAAGGGCGGGTCCGACTCCACCGGGACGCAGCGCGAGCTGACCGCCCGCGTGCTGGCGCTGCCGTTCGGGCAGGTGCTGGTGGGGGCGGTGGCCGTGGGCATCCTGGTGATCGCGGGCGTGGTGCTGCGCAAGGGGGTCAAGAAGTCCTTCGAGCGCGACCTCGACCTCTCCGAGCTGCCCGCGGGCTCCCGCCGCGTGGTCGAGCGGTTGGGTCGCGCGGGCTGGATCGGCAAGGGTGCCGCCTACGCCGTCATCGGCGTGCTGGTCGGGATCGCCGCCGTCACCGCCGACCCCGGTCGCTCCGGCGGGTTGGACAACGCCCTGCGCACCCTGGCAGCCCAGCCCTACGGCACCGTGCTGCTGGCCCTGATCGCCGTGGGCTTCGCCGCCTTCGGCGTCTACTGCGTCGCCGCCGCCAAGGCCCACCGCCACTGACCCGGGGGCGGGGTTCAGGGCTTGGAGCCGAGCCGGCCCTTGTAGGTGATCAGGGCTGCGGTGGCGCTGGTCACGAGGCTGATGAGGATGACCCGTTCCCAGCGGCCGAGGTCGAAGGTCACGGCCAGCAGCGGCGTGATCAGGACCGAGCCGAGCAGCAGGCCGAGGACGAGCGGAAGTCTGCGCCGCGCTGGACGACCGGGCATGGTGGATTCCCCCCACTCGACAGGTTCCGCGGCTCGACCGCTTGACCCGGAGGTACCCGTGCCCGTGATCACCGAACCGACCGGTTGATCACCAACCCACCGCCGCGCGTCAGCGGCGGCGGCGCCTGCGGCCGAGGACGGTGGCGGTCACCGCACCCACCACGGCACCCACCGCGGCGGGGACGAGCGGGTTCGGCCGGTCGGTGGCGGTGATGTTGAGCGCCGCGGCGGGGGGTGGGCGGATCGCCTGGCGCCTGGCGGTGTCGCGGCCGGTGGCGGTCCACGCGGTGATGAAGACCAGCAGCCGCGAGACCAGTGAGATGAACACCAGCAGGCCGATCACCGAACCGAAGGCCACCCCGGTCGGCGAGTCGCCGATGATGCCCAGGTAGACGTTGCCCGCCAGCTTCAGCAGCTCGAACCCGACCGAGGCCGCCGCAGCGCCGCGCACGGCGCTGCGGATGCCGACCGGTTGGCGGGGCAGCTTTGCCAGCACCCAGAGGAACACCAGCCAGTCGGCCACCAGGACCAGCACCAGCGACGCCAGCCGCAGCAGCGCGGTCGCCCACGCGGTGTCGTCGACCCCCAGCAACCGCAGCAGGTCGCCGCCGACCGCCGTGCCCACCGCGGTGAGCGCGAACGAGACCAGCAGTGCCAGCACCAGGCTGATCAGCGCGAGCAGGTCGCGGACGATGGTCCGCAGCAGCGGTTGGTTGACCCGCTGCTGGTCCCACATGGCGGTGAGCGAGTCGCGCAGGGCGTTCATCCAGTTCCAGCCGGAGTACAGGCCGATCAGCAGGCCCAGCACGCCGATGTGGGTGCGCTGGTCGATGAGGTTGTCCAGCAGCCGCCCCACCTCCTCGTCGAGCGGACCGGGCACCACGTTGGCCACCCCGACGCGCAGTTCCGAGAGCAGTTCGGGGCTGCCCGCCAGCAGGAACCCGGCGGTGGAGAACCCCACCATCAGCATGGGGACCAGCGACAGCACGCTGAAGTAGGTGATCGAGGCGACGTACTGGTAGCCGCTGTGCTCGATGTAGCGGTCGACGGCGCGGGCGAGGTGGTCGAGCCACCGGTACCGCTCGCGGGACCGGCGCCACCGCGCACCCCAGTCGACCGCGGGCCGTGATCGTTTTGTGCGCACGGGCATATGTCTACTGGGTGGCGGGCCGACCTGCCGAACGGTCCCCGCCGATGGGCGGTGCGGGGGGTGCGGGCGCCGCAGGCAGCGGCCGGGGACCACCGCCCGCCCGGGCGCGCACCGACCGCGACCCACCGCCGGATGCTCAGCGCGGCAACGGTTTCCCCGCCCGCAGCGCCGTCGCCAGGTCGGCGGCGGCGATCGCGGCAACGGCCCCGAGCGCGACCGCGACCCGCCTGCGCCGCCCGCCGCCGCGGTTCCCCATGGCGACGGCGAGCCCGGTCAGGTCGATCACGTCCCCCACCACCCGGGTCCACACCCACGCCCCGGTCCGCTTGCTCCCCAGCAGCCCGGCCGCGTGGACGAGTTCCCGCGCGCCCACCAGCGGCACGACCACCCGGGAGGTGTCGGAGTCGTCCACCCCGCTCAGCCGCCGCACCACCCCGGGCGCGAGGACCTGCGCCGCCCCCAACCCCAGGCTGACCCACCCCAGCGCCCTCCCCCGCGCCCGGACCACTGCCCTGTTGGTCGTCTTCTCCTGCGTTATCACAACCACGATCGGCTCCACTCCGCTCACCCGAGCCGCGCACCACCGCTTCCGGCGAACACCCGCGGCACCGACGAGGGAGCGGTTACCACCCCCGCCCGCCGGTACACATGTGGATCCCGTGGTCGCGGCCGGTGTGAGATAGGCGGCACGCGGGAGCACCGGAACCGGGCGCGGCGTTGATACCGACGATGAGCGAACAACTCCGTTTCCGCGTCCTCGGTGACTCCCTCGCAGCGGGTGTGGGGTGCGCGCGGGCCGAGCAGACCCTGGGCCACCTCATGTCCGACGTGCTGCGCGCGGCCGGGCACCGGGTGGACCTCGGGGTGCACGCCGTGTCCGGCGCGCGGTCGACCGACCTCGCCGCCCAGGTGCGGGGGGTGCTGCCGACCGGGGTCGACCTCGCGCTGGTCGTGATCGGCGCCAACGACCTCACCTCGTTCACCCCGCCCGCCGCGGGCGCGCAACTGCTGCACGAGGCGGTCGCGGACCTGCGCCGCGCGGGGGCGCGGGTGGTCGTGGCCACCGCACCCGACCTCAGCGTGGTCTCGCACGTGCCGCCCGCCTACCGGGCATTCGTCTCCCAGGTCAGCGCGATGTACGCCCGCGCCCAGGCCGACGCGGTGGTGCGCGCGGGCGGCGCGGTGGCGGCCGTCGGGACCGACCTGCACGACCGGTTCGCCGCGGAACCGGGCCTGTTCTCGGCCGACCGGTTCCACCCCTCCCCCGCCGGGTACGCGCTCATCGCCGATGCGCTCGCCCCGCACATCCGGGCTGCCGCGGAGCACCGGGCCGCGTGACCCGCGCGACCCGGTGTCCGCGGGGGACGGCGCGGATGCCCCCCGCGCCGCCCCCGCCGTTCAGGCCGCGTACCCCACTCGGCCCTGACCTCGGGAGCACTTCCGCCCCGACCGGTGGTCCGGGGTGAACGGCCCGGGCGCGACGTCGACCTCGGCGCCGGAGTGGAAGCCGACCGCGTAGTCGTGCTGGATGGTGACCGTCGCGGGCAGACCGGCCCGCCACAGCACCCAGCGGGGGTCCAGGCCGCGGTGGCGGTGGCCGCCGTACCAGTCGTCGTTCACGGTCAGCAGCACACCGCTGAGGCTCGCCTCGTAGGTGACCCGGAACCGCGCGGTGACCGATTCGGCCACCAGGTAGGCGGTCTCGGTGGAGTGCGCGGGCACGTCACTGCTCGCGCTCGCACCGACCAGGGTGGACCGGCTCCGGAAGGCGGTGTCGGACCAGCCGGTCTCGAAGCCGAAGGACCGCCGCCCCTCGATGTCGACGCTGACGCCGATCGTGCCCGCGCAGGCGAAGGCACCGCTCTGGGTCTGCGAGCGGATGACCGTCTCGGACTTGGCGACCGACATGCCCGCCGAGCGGTGCACGGGGTGGTCGCCCCCGTTGTCCCACTGCACGTGCTGGGCGATCACCGGCACGGCGTCGACGCCGAGGAACTCAGCGCCGGTGGACTGGAGGGTGACGGTGACCGGCTGCCAGCCGAAGACGTCGTAGGAGTTGTCGTGGTGGGGGCGGGACGTGGTGGGGTTGCGCAGGAACCAGCGGTCCGGAGCCTTGCCGATGCCCGCACCGCACGCCGCCCGGATGCCCTCCTGGTCGCCGAAGCCGAAGGCCGCCGCCTCGTCCTCGGTGATGGTGTGCGCCAGCGTGCCCCACGCGTTCACCCCGCACCCGGCCCGGTCGAGCCCGGCGGTGAGTTCCACGTTCAGGTCAGGCATCGTCACTCCGATCCAGGAGTCGAACCGCCCGAACGGCGGTCGCGGCGCGGGTGGCGCCCGGTCCGCCCGGCTCGGACGCTGTACGAACTCCCTATCGGACAGCGCGCGAACGCTGTTTCAGCACGGGGCTGACGTTCCCACGCGTGGAGTAGCCGCTCTGACGCGGAGTGACGATCGGCCTGTGAGGACAGTGGCACCGCGTCTTCCTGCACACTTCCGAGCGCCCACTTCCCCGGGCAATCCACCGGACCGTGACCACCACGAGCCGCGATGGCCTAGCGTGTGCCCCCGGCACCACCACGACCAGACCGAGGGGATGGCGCATGACCGACACAGAGGGGTTCCTGAAGGTGGTCTTCGACCTCCCGGAGGACACCGCTTCCCACGCGTGCGCCGGTTCCGAACTGCTGTGGGTGGAGAAGACCGCCGTGCGGGCGGAGTTCCAGGTGCGCAACACGCCGTTCTACGTGAAGGGCATCGCCTGGGGTGACACCATCAAGGCCCGGCTCGACTCCGAGCGGCGGGAAATCGTCTTCGACGGGTTCGTCGCCGAGTCGGGGCACTCGACCGTCCGATTGGTCATCCTGGACGACGAGGCGTGGGAGGCGGTCGAGGCGCTGCTCGAGGGCCGCGGTTGCTCCTGGGAGGTCTTCAGCACCGGTGTCCTGTGGGCGGTCGACGTGCCACCGGAGGTCGACTACCCGTCCCTGCGGACCGACCTCCTCCGCCTGCACGAGGCGGGGAAGATCGGCATCCAGGAAGCCGCCCTGGCCACACCGCACCGACCCGGGACGTAGGCCCCGACCGGCGGGACCGATCAGGATCGCCGGTTCCGCGACCACCCGCCGAGGGTGGCGTAGTCGGTGTCGGTGAGGCCGCGCCGGGGGTCGGCCACGGGGCACGGTATCCCGGCGGTCACAGGTCCTTGCGGACGAAGGAGGTGGCTGCCAGGCCCCAGATCATGGCCACCCACAGCGCCGCCCACGCCAGGTAGGCGGGGCTGAGCGCGGACTGGCTCAGGAACGGGAAGCCGTCGAAGCCGGGGCCTGCGTCCGCCAGCGCGGCCGCGTCCTGGAAGCCGTGCATGGCCCCGCGCCAGAGGCCGTCGGTGGGCAGGAGCACCCGGGAGACGGTGCCGACGCGGGCGACGCCCTCGTTGCCCAGGGCGGCGCCGAGGCCGCCGACGACGCCCGCGACCCAGGTGGCACCGAAGAGGCCGACCGCGACCACGCCGGAGGCCATCGGGGAGATGACCGTGGACAGCAGCAGGCCCAGGGTGAGCAGCACGGTGGTCTGGGCGGCGAGCAGGGCGAGGGCGGTGGCGGGCTGCGGGGGCCAGTAGTCCACCGTCCACAGCACCACGAGGCACTGGGCGAGGCCCGCGAGGACGATGAAGCCGCTGCCGAAGGCCACCAGGCCCAGCCACTTGCCCAGCAGCAGCGCGGAGCGGCGGATCGGGCGGGCGAGCACCGACAGGGCGATGCCCGACTCCGTCTCGCCGGACAGGGTGGGGCCGGTGAGGAACGCCGTGCCCAGGGCCGCGATCAGGCTGAAGCCGAACATGACCAGGTTGAGGAGCTGGGAGGCCACCAACCGGGCTTGGCCGCTGGTGAGTTCCATCCCGGATTCGGCCAGCAACCGGGAGAAACCCCAGGCGCTCAGGCCGAGCAGGGCGACCGTGAGCACCGCCAGGGCCCACAGCACGCGCCTGCGGGACGCCTCGCGCAGGGTCAGGGCGGCGATGGTCAACACCGTTCGGACCGTCGTCATCGGTCGCTCCCGTTCTCCGCGCTCTTGTTGCCTGCGGTCTTGTTCTCGGCGTTCTTGTGCTCAGCGCGGGCGTTCTCCGCGCGGAGGATGCCCAGCAGGCGTTGCTCCAGGCTGATCCGCGCCGGTTCGACGGCGTGCAGCCGCACACCCGCGGCGGCCAGGTCGTGCACCAGGTCCGGGACGGTGGTGTCGTCCTCGACGGCGGGCAGGGCGACGGTGAACCAGTCGCCCTGCCGGTTGACGGTGCCGGTGGCGGTCAGGCGCGCTTCGGCGGCCGGGGTGAGGTCGGTCAGGCGGAGGCGGACCTCGCGGGTGCCGAGCAGTTCGGCGAGGGTGCCCGAGGCGACGACGCGGCCGTGGTCGAGGATGACCGCCCGGTCGCAGACCCGTTCCACCTCACCGATGAGGTGCGAGTTGAGCAGCACCGCGACGCCGCGCGACTTGAGCGACAGCACGATGTCGCGCACGTCGGCGCGGCCGAGCGGGTCCAGGGCGCTGGTGGGTTCGTCCAGGACCACCAGTTCGGGGCGGGCCACCAGGGCCACCGCCAGGCCGAGCCGCTGCTGCATCCCCTTGGAGAAGCCGCCGACGCGGTCGCCCGCCCGGTCGGCCAGCCCCACCAATCCCAGGCAGTCGCGCTGCTCCTGCCTCGGCACGTCGGCCCCGGCCAGCCGGACGTGCAGGGCCAGCACCTCCGCCGCGGTCAGCCACGGCTGGTACCGGAACAGCTCGGGCAGGTAGCCGACGCCAACGCGGGCGGCCGGTTCGCGCGCCGGGCGGCCCAGGAGCATGGCCTCCCCGGCGTCCGGGGTGACCAGGCCGAGCAGCATCTTGATCACCGTGGTCTTGCCCGCCCCGTTGGGTCCGAGCAGCCCGACCACCTCGCCGCGGCCGACCTGGAACGACACGTCGTCCACCGCCTGCCGCCGCCGGTACCCCTTGCGCAGCCCCGAACACCACGCGGCGGGTGTGGGTGGCAGGTCGGCCACCAGCCGCGCGGCGTCCCGCGTGTTCTGCCCGGTCATGGTCAGCGCACCTCCCCGGCGATCGCCAGCACCTCGTCGGCGTCGAACGCCCCGGCCACCGCGGTGACCACCCCGTCGTCGACCCACACCACGGCCGCCATCGTGGCGTCCCTGGTGGCCAGGACGGTGGCGGGCACGCCGTGCACCTGCGCGGTCGAGCTGGTGACGTGGTCGCCGGGCACGGGCAGCGGCAGCGTGGAGCCGTTGGAGAAGGCGCGCAACTGCGCCGCGATGTTCTCGGGCAGGCCCGGGAAGGACAGCAGGTAGTCCCGCACGACCTCGAACGGCACCCCGGCGGACACCGCCGTGGGCGCGACAGCGCGCCCCACCACGAGCGCGGGCACACCGGCGGCCTGCGACCAGACCGCGGCCACCCCCGGTCCCGCCACCAACCGCACCTGGCTGCCGTCCACCCCCGGCGGGGGCGACGGCATCCGCTCCCCGGCCCCGGCGGCGGCCCGCGCGGCGCGCTCCGCGGCGAAGGTGAACGTGATGCTGACCTTGCCGCCCACCCGGTACTCCGGGCCGCCCGAGACCCCGCGGGGCAGCACGGCCAACTCCGGCACGTCGACCCCGGTCTCGGCGGTCGCGGCCGCCGCGTCGCGCACCCGGTGCACGTCGCCGTCCCGGGTCACGGCGACGTCGCCGTAGGCGCTCAGGTCGGGCAGGGCCATCACGTCGGCGGTGCTGAGGCTGACCGCGCCGACCTGTTCGGTCCGGAAGATCGGCAGCCAGTCGTTGGCGGCGGCGGTACCCGCCCCCGCCAGCACGACAGCGGCGGCGAGCGCCGCGACGACCGGGCGCCGCAGGATCGAGCGCCCCCGGCGCGGCGTCATCGCCCGCACGGACCGCTCCACGGGCACCGCGGACAGCCGCTGCCAGGCCGCGTCGACATCGATGTCAACTCCATCGATGTCGGTTCGCGCACCCACCGACAGGGCCGCACCGACGCGGGCGGCGTCTTCGCGCACACCCGCCAACTCCTCCAGGCACCGCGTGCAGTCCGCGACGTGCCGCCGATCGGCGTCGGCGACGCCCGCGGGCTCGTCGACCAGCCTGCGCAGCACGCCCTCACCCGGATGACGCATGACGGTTCAACTCCTCACGCAGAGCGGTTTCGGCGCGTCGCACGGTGGTGCCGACGCTGCCGGGGGACATGTCGAGCGCCGCGGCCACCTCGGCGTAGCTCAGGCCGCTATGCCGCAGCACCAGGGCCACGGCCTGCTTGCGGGGCAACCGCCCGAGCGCCGCCCGGACCCGGCCGCGCTCCTCGGTCACCACCACCGCGTCGGCCACGTCGCCCACGACGACGGGCTCCGCGGCGGCGGCGGTCTCCTCCCGCGAGGCGCGGCGGCGCCCGGAGCGGATCAGGTTCAGCGCGGTGTGCGCGGCGGCGACCGACAGCCACCCCCGGGCTTCCCCCTCGGGCACCTGAGAACGGCCGAAGGAGAGGAACACCTCCTGCGCCACGTCCTCGGCCTGGTCCCGGGAACCCAGGACCCGGGCCGCCACACCGACCACCCACCGGTACTCCCGGCGGAACACCTCGGCCAGGTCCGGGCGCACGCCACCGCTGTCCGCCACGCCCCCGCCCCTCTCCCGCCGCCCCACCCCGGCACCGGGAACCGCCAAGACGGCCGCCGGGGCCGCTCGACCGCGCTGAACCAACTCCATACCCCTACAGCACCGCCGGGCCCACGAATGTGACACCCGGACACAGCCGGAAAAATTCCGGGCTTCAAACGCACAGCCGAACGGCCCCATTCGGGCACCGACAGCACCATGCCGGGCGTCGGACGCACCCGGTTCCCGTTGAGCACCACGGCAGGAGTGCGGGCTGCGACCACGCCCGGCCCAACCGGAAACCACAGCAAAACCCCGGCTTCCAAACACTTCGCCGTCACGCAGCATCACCAACGCGACCGCGTGGAAGACCGCGGGTGACGGAGGGTGATCACCGGAGTACGGTCGTGGCGTGCGGGTGCGAGAACGGGAAGGCCGGGCGGTGGCGGCGGTCTCCGATTGCCTGGCGCTCCCCCGCGCCTCGGGCAGCCCGTGGCCGGACCTGGGGGCGCTGGCCGAAGCGATCGCCGGGGCCGCGGAGGTCGACGGGTGCTGGTTCACCGTGGCCGGGAACCGGTTCGGCTGGGGGGTGGACGGCCCCGCCTGGTCGGCCGTGGTGGAGCACGGCGGCGAGGCGCAGGGGGTGGTGGCGGTGTGCCCGGAGTCGGCCGGGCCGCTGGAGGGGTTGGCGGCGGTGCTGGGGCCGGTGTTCGCCGCGGCGCGGCTGGCGGCCGAGACCGACGACCTGCGGCGGGCCGGGGACGCGGCGCTGCGGGAGCTGG
>NZ_JAJCXD010000118.1:0-12839 GCF_021056305.1 Actinokineospora sp. PR83 | reverse complement strand
CGACCTGCTCACCCGCCTGGACGCGGCCGAGGCCCTGGTGGGCCGCACGGCCGCGGGCATCCTGCCGCTGGCCCTGGTGAACGACGGCCTCTCCGCCGCGCTGGTCGACGAGCTGGCCGAGCACGCGGACGTGGCGCTGGACCTGGACCCGGGGCTGCGCCGGTACCCGGCCGTGGTGGAGTCGGCCGTCTACTTCGTGTGCATGGAAGCGGTGAACAACGCGCACAAGCACGCCCCGGGCGCCCGCATCCTGGTCCGCACGCGCGACACCCACCGGGGCCTGGCGTTCGAGGTCCGCGACGACGGCCCCGGCTTCGACCGGTCCGCCCTGCCCGCCGACGCCGGGTTGCACAACCTCGACGCCCGCGCCGCCGCCGTGGGCGGCGGCGTGCGCGTCACCTCGGCACCCGGCCGGGGCACGGTGGTCGCCGGTCTCGTCCCCTACTGATCAGCCCCCGAACCGGCGAGCAGGAGCGGGAACGCGGATCAGGACCGCGCGGGAGCGTCCGCGTCGACCACGCGGGTGCGCGTCCTCGTGACCGGTGCCCGCACCGGAACGGGATGCCGCCCACTCCACCGCATCCCGGTGTGCGGCACGCCCTCGCCGCTACGGGAGTGGGCGGGCGGGTGCGCGGTGGGATCGGGAGCGGAGGCGGCGGAGCATGCGGGCGTCGGCGAACCCGACCTCGCGGGCGGCGGATTCGACCGGCGTGCCCTGGCCGATCAGGTGCTCGGCGCGCTCCAACCGCAGTTCCTGCTGGTAGCGCAGCGGGGTCGTCCCCGTGGCGCGGGCGAACTCGCGGGTGACGGTGCGCTCGCTGCACGCGGCGGCGCGGGCCAGTTCGGCGAGGGGCAGGCGCTCGGCCAGCCGCGACTCGATGACGTCCTGGACGCGGTGGACGGTCTCGCGGACGTGGGCGCGGTGCCGGAGCAGGGCGCTGACCTGCTGTTCGTCCCCGTTGCGCCGGATGTGGACGACCATGGCCCTGGCGACGCGGGCAGCGGCGGCGGGGCCGTGGCGGGTGGCGAGGACGTGCAGGGCGAGGTCGATGCCGCTGGCGATGCCCGCCGAGGTCACCACGGTGCCGTCGACGACGTACAGGACGTCGCGGACGACCGTCGCGCCCGGGTACCGGCGGGCCAGGTCGTCCTGGAGTTCGTGGTGGGTGGTGCAGCGCCGCCCGTGCAGCAGCCCGGCCCGGCCGAGGGCGTCGGCCCCCGCGCAGACGCTGGCGACCGTGCCGCCCGCGGTGTGGTGGTCGCGCAGCCACGCCAGGGTGGCCCGGCGCAGCGGGACGGGCCCCATGCCACCGCTCGACCGCCACCCCGGCACGACGACGAGGTCGTCCGGGGTGAGGTCGGGCAGCGGCCCGGCCCGGAGCACCACGCCCTGGGCGGACCGGACCTCGTCGTGCTCGGCGGCGTGGACCAGGTCGTAGCCGAGGCCGTGGTCGGCGGCGGTGGAGAAGACCTGCGCGGGGCCCGCCAAGTCGAGCAGGTGGACCCCGGGGGCCAGCAGGAAGACGACTCTGGTCACGATCCGGTCAGCGTAGCGCCGGTCACCTCCGCGACGGTGGCGATGGTGGCGAACCGACCGGCCAGCGCGTACTCGGTGCGCTCGACGATCGCGTCGGTCCCCAGGACGACACCCGTGCGCCAGTGCGGCAGCGGGGTGGTCGCGGTCGCGTCGGTCACGAAGGTGACGTCGAAACCCAGGTCGGAGGCGACGCGGGCGGTGGTCTCGCAGCACTGCTCGGTGCGGATGCCGCACACCCGCACCCCGCCGACGCCACGCGCGGTCAGCCGCTGCTGGAGGTTGGTGGTGGTGAAGGCGTTGTGCGAGGTCTTCACCAACAGCGACTCCCCCTCCAGCGGTTCCAGCCCGTCGATCAGGCGCACGTGGCCGGAGGCGGGGTCGAAAACGGTGCCGCTGCCGGGCTCCGAGTGCAGCACCCACACCACCGGGTCCCCCTCGGCCCTGGCGTGCTCGACCAGGGTGTTCACCCGGCCGACGATGTCCGGGTTCGACAGCTCCGCCCAATCGAGTCGCTGGCGGAAGGATTCCTGCACGTCGATGACGATCAGCGCTTCGCTCACGGGTCCAGCTTCGCCGCCCCGGGCCGCTGCCACCAGGTACGCGCGCGCCAGGCACCGGAACGATCCGGTCAAGTCTGCTCCGCGGAGCCTCCCCACCGACCGGTGGCCCGGCGAGCAGGTGCCCGGGTGGGCAAATGTGGTCGAGTGGGGGCGGTGGACGTGGCATCGTCGGCGTCATGCCTGTGGAACTGATCCGTGCCTGCGGCCTGACCGATGCCGTCCCCTACGCCTACGCCTCGGTGGTCCCCGCCGGTGCCCGGCTCGTGCACACCGCCGGTGCGTGTCCGATCGACGAGCACGACCGGGTTGTGGCGCTCGGTGACGTCGCCGGGCAGGCCCGGCAGGTCATGGACAACCTCGAGGTGGCGCTGCGGGCGGCGGGGGCTGCGCTGACGGACGTCGCGCGGACGACCGTCTACGTGGCGAGCACCGACCAGGCGGACCTCGTCACGGCCTGGGACGTGGTGCGCGCCCGGTTCGGCGACCACGACGCGCCGAGCACCCTGCTGGGCGTCGCGGCGCTCGGCTACCGGGGCCAGCTCGTCGAGGTGGAGGCCGTTGCCGTGACGAGGTGACCTCGTCGAGGTGGGTGTCCGCGCTCGGATCGGGTGAGCACGGGCATGGCTGCGCGCTCACACCGGTGCGGAGCCGCGGCTGCGCGGGGTGGGGTGGGCTTGCGCGGTGAGGCCCTCGCAGGTGCGGATCAGGACCTCGCAGGCGTGCCGGGCCCTGGCCCCGGTCGCCGGGTGTTCGGCGTGGGCCCGCCACCGGTCGGCCGCTGCCTGGGCCGCGGCGTGGACCCGGTCCGCTGGGGCGTCGGCGGACAGGCCGAGGCGGGTGCGGGCGGCGAGGCCGTGGGCGCCGAGCAGGCGCAGCGCGGCGGCCCGGTCGGCGCGCAGGGGGACCACGCCGCGGGTGATGTCGTCGAGGAGGTCGAGTTCGGCGATGTCGTGGGCCTCCACGCGGACCTGCTCGACCGACCACCGCAGCGGGTGGTTCGCGGGCAGGGCGGGCAGGGCCGCGTCGACGGCCACCAGGGCGCGGCGGGCGGTGATGACCTCCGCGCGGGCGAGCAGGGCGTCGGTCAGCCCGCGCCGCAGCGCGGTCAGGCCGCTGCGCTGGGCCAGCGCGGACATCAGGGCGGCCGCGCCCTGCTCCGCGACGGCGCGGGCGGTGGCCACCGCCGTGGGCAGGTCCGGTGGGGGGACGCGGGCCAGGGCGACGGGATCGGGTGCCGCGGAGCGCAGGGCGCGGTGCTCCTCCTCGCGCAGGGTGGCGGCGACGAGGGCGAGGCCGGGGCGCAGGTCGGGGTCCGGGTCGATCAGCGCGACCCGCTGCCTGCCCGCGCGCAGGGTCTCGCGGAAGCCCGGTTCGGGCGGGGTGAGGCAGAGCACGGCGTCGACGGCGGGGGCGGCCCCCTCCGACTCGGCGGACAACGCCGCGGCGAGCGCGGTGTCGGGTGCGCCGGGCACGTCGACCACGGTCAGGCCGCGCAGGAAGTCCGCGGGCAGCCGCACGACCCGGTGCCCGTTGGCGTTCGTGGTCACGCCGCTCTCGCCGCGCGCGTACCAGGTGGGGTTGTCGGCCGCGGCGACCTCGGTGCCGAGCAGCGCGCCCACGACGGCGGTGCGGGCCGGGCCGACCACGGCCAGCCGCACCGGCCTGCCCAGGCGGTCGGCGATGGCGGCCCAGCGGTCGCGGTCGGCGGGGTCGGTGGCCGCCTGCCAGCCCTGCTCCAGCAGGTCGCGGACGCGGTCGAGGAGACCGGCGGTGGTGGTCTCCCCGTTGACGGCGTCCGCGCCGATGCGCTCGGGCAGCCGGACCGACACGGTGGCGACGCCGCCCGCCGCGGCGCAGGTGAGCGCTCCGCCGAGCACGGCGAGGCGTTCGGTGTCGTCGGCCAGGGCGGCGGCCAGGGCGGACACCGGGCGGTCGGGTTCGGCGGCGGTGGCCACGACCCGCAGCACGGTGCCCTGCCGGTCGAGGTCGACCGCCACGGGGGTGTCCGCGTCGCGGCCTGCGAGCACGGTCAGCACCGCGGCGGCGGCGTGGTAGAGCCCGGATTCGACCTCCCAGCCGACGCGGCGGCCGAGGTCGCCGCCGAAGCGCACCGGCCGGGGCAGCGTCGCGGCCAGTTCCTCCAGCGCCGCACGGGGGCCGCGCTCGGGGAGCATGGCCGGGTGCACGCCGCGCACCACCGTGCGGAAGGTGTCGATCAACTCGTCCAAGGCGTCGCGCAACCCGTCGACCGCGCGCCCCGCCGCATCCGCGACCGCCCGGCCCGCCGGGTTGTCGACGGCGCCCGCCGCGTCGTCGTCCGCTTCCGCCTTGCCGACACCCGTTTCCGCTGTGTCGCTGCCCGGTTCTTCCGCTCTGTCAACTGTTTCCGCTGAACCACTGCCCGGCTTCGTCGCCCTGGCGCCCGTTTCCGCCGTTTCGCCGCCCGCTTCCGCGGTGGTGTCGGCCGCGTCCGCGGCGAAGGCGGAGCCCAGTTCCTCGGCACGGGCGCGGACGTCGGCGAACTCGCGGGTGGTCACCGCCGTGATCGCGCCGACGAGCCTGCGCCGCTCCAGGTCGCGGACCTGGGCCAGGCGCTCGCGGGTGGCGGCCAGGTCGGCGCCGAGCCCCTCTGCGCGGCGGGCGGCCAGGTCGCGGGCGGTCCGCAGCCGGTCCAGGCGCGTGGCCAGGCCCAGCCAGGTGGCCGTCTCGCGCAACGCCGACCGGTCGGTTCCGGTGACCCGGCCCGACTTGGTCATCAGCACCACACCGCCGCCGGGGGCCGGTTCGGCCGCGGACACCCCGGGGGCGGTGGCCACCTCGGCGAAGTCGGCGCCGAGCGGCGTCCCGGGTGGGCGCGGCGGCCAGCTCACCGCGACGACGAGCCCGCCGGGGGAGGGAACGCCGAACACCACCTCGCCCGACACCAGTTCGGCGAGGTTGCCGACCAGCGCCGACACCAGCAGGGCGGCGGGGGCCTGTGCCGCCACCTGGTGCGGGGCGCGTCCCCGCCCGCGCCGGGCGAGCACGCCTACCCGTCGATCCGGCGCGCTTGGAGGTAGGCCAGCACGGCCAGGACCCGGCGGTGGTGCACGGACGGGTCGCCCGGCAGGTCGAGCTTGGTGAAGATCGCGGCGATGTGCTTCTCCACCGCCTTGGCGGAGATGAACAGCTCGGCGGCGATGGCGTTGTTGGTGCGGCCCTCGGCCATCAGCCGCAGCACGTCGTGCTCGCGCTCGGTCAGCGCGTCGATCGCCCCGCCGTCGCGGCCCGCCGGGGTCTGCACCAGCCGCTTGGCCAGCACCGGTTCGATCACGATCTCGCCCGCGGCGATGCGCACCAGCGTGTCGTCGAGCACCTGCACGCCCGCCACCCGCTCCTTGAGCCGGTAGCCGATGCGCTCGGTGCCGATCTCCAGCACGCGCATCAGGTAGTGCGTCTCGGCGTAGTGCGACAGCAGCAGCAACCCGATGTCCGGGTACAGCGCGCGGATGCGCTCCGCGGTGGTCAGCCCGCCGTCGGGTTCCGGCGGCATCCGGATGTCGAGCACGGCGACGTCCACCGGTTCGGTGGTGACCAGGGCGAGCAGGCGGTCGCCGTCGGGCACGCAGCCGACGACCTCGTGGCCCGCGGCTTCCAGCAGCAGCACCAGTCCCTCGCGGAACAGGGCGCCGTCCTCGGCGATGGCTACGCGCACCGGAGCACCGCCCAGTGCCTGCGGGGGGCCGCGCCGGGGCGGTCCTCGGTGATGCGCACCCGGACGAGGTGGCGGCCCGCGCGCACCCGCACCGCGACGGCGGTGTCCCGGCGCAGCGAGCGCAGGTGGTCGGCCACGAGCAGGCAGGTGCGGGATCTGGCGTCGGCGCCGAGCCCGGCCGCGGCCACGTCGAGGGTGAGGGCCAGGCCGTGGCGCTCGGCCACCGAGCGCAGGGCGGGTTCGATGCCCGCGCCGGGGAGCACCGGCGGGTAGAGCGCCTCCCCGACCTGGCGCAGGTCGTCGAGGACGAGGCGCACGGTGTGCTGCGCGGCTTCGACGCGGTCTCGCTGGCAGGGATCGGTCACGGTCACGGCGAGCAAGCCTAGCTCCAGCGCCAGCGCCGAGGTGCGCAGCGCGGGCCCGTCGTGCAGCACCCGTTCCAGGTCGCGGCGCAGCTCAGCGGCGTCCGGGGTGGGCGGGCGCAGCCGGGGACGCCACCCGCCCGCGCGGCGGAGCAGCCCCAGCAGCAGTCCGATCACGCTGCCAGCCTGATCGAGTCGGGCCCCCTCGGCAAGGTGGCCCGCCCCAGATGCGGGTAGGGATATCCCTACCGCACAACGGTCGGATTACCATCCGACCTGATCATTCGGCGACGCGACGCAGGGAGTGTCCAAGTGCGCTACGGCCTCGGCATCGATCTCGGCACAACCTTCACCGCGGCCGCCGTGGCCGGGGAGTCAGGCACCCGGATGGTCTCGCTGGGCGACGGGGTGATCACCCCGTCGGTGGTGTACGCGGCTGCCGAGGGTGCGCTGATCACCGGCGACGTCGCCGAAGCGGTGGGCAGGTCGGACCCGGCCCGGTTGGCGCGCGGGCACAAGCGCAGGCTCGGCGACCCGACGCCGCTGGTGCTCAGCGGTGCCGCCTACTCCCCCGCCGCGCTGCTGGCCGCGCAGTTGCGCGACGTCGTCGCCTTCGTCAGCGCCCAGGAGGGCGGTGCGCCGTCGTCGGTGGTGCTGACCTGCCCGGCCGTGTGGGGCCCGTACCGGCGCGAGCACTTCGACGAGGTGCCGCGCCTGGCCGACCTGCCGGGGGCGCGGATCGTCACCGAGCCGGAGGCCGCCGCCACGCACTACTCGGTGGAGCGCAGGCTCGGCGAGGGGGAGCTGGTCGCGGTCTACGACCTCGGCGGCGGCACCTTCGACACCACGATCCTGCGGGCCCGCGCGGGCGGCATGGAGATCCTGGGCACCCCGGAGGGCATCGAGCGGCTCGGCGGCATGGACTTCGACGAGGCGCTGCTCGCCCACGTCGACGCCCGCCTCGACGGCGCGGTCAGCGCGCTCGACCCGGCCGACCCGGAGACGGCGGTGGCGCTGGCGGCGATCCGCGCGCTGTGCGTGCGGGCCAAGGAGGACCTGTCGGTCGAACCGGACGTGACGCTGCGCATCCCGTTGCCCTCGGGTGAACGGGAGTTGTTGGTGACCCGGCTGGAGTTCAACGACATGATCCGCCCCTCGGTGGCGCTGACCACCGAGGCGCTGCACCGCACGATCTCCTCGGCCGGGCTCAAGCCGGACGACCTGGCCGCGGTGCTGCTCGCGGGCGGTTCCTCGCGCATCCCGCTGGTGCCGCAGATGGTCTCGGCCGCCTTCGGCAGGCCGGTGCGGGTGGGCCTGCACCCGAAGTTCACCGTGGCGCTCGGCGCGGCCGCGGTGGCGCGGCAGGTGGCCACCTCCGCCCCGCCGACCCCGCCGTCGGGCCTGGCGACCACCGCGCTCCCCGCCGGGTCGTCCGGGGCGCCGGGGCCGTCCGGGGTGTCCGGGGCGAGCAGGGCGCGCAAGCCGAAGTGGCTGGTGCCCGCTGCTGCCGCGGCGGCGGTGCTGCTCGTCGCGGCGGTCACCACGGTGGCGCTCACCTCCGGCGGGGACGAGGGCGGCGCGGCGCCCACCGTCGCGGCGGGTTCGCCGAACAGCCCCACCGAGGTGAAGGTGTACGACAAGCAGGACGTCATCCCGTTCAAGAGCATCATCGGGTCCGAGGACAACTGGGCGGGCACGCAGCTCGGGGTGGCCCACGCCGCGACCCAGACGGCGATCTCGGTGGAACCGGGCAAGGCGGGCACCGAGGACGGGCTGCACACCACCTGGACCGGCAAGGGCCCCGGGCAGCTCTACTTCCAGGACGTGCGCGGCGGCCGCGACATGAGCGCCTACGTGGACGCGAAGAGCGCCCTGGTGTTCGACGTCGTGGTGAACAAGGCGCCCGCGGTCCGCACCACCATCGGCGTGCACTGCGAGTACCCGTGCGCGGCGGAGGTGGAGGCCACCACCCTGTTCCAGGGACTGCCGGTCGGCACGAAGTCGACCGTGCGCATCCCGGTCTCCTGCTTCACCGAGAAGGGGCTGGACCCGAAGAACGTCAACACCTTCTTCCTCGTCTACACCGCGGGCGTGTTCGACGCGACCTTCGCCAACGTGCGCTGGACGCCGGGTGCCGCGGAGGACCCGGCGGCCACCTCCTGCTCCGACCTCACCTGAAGCGGAGCCCCAGCACCGCGGTGTTGCCCGCGCGGGGCGTCCCGGTGAAGATCAGGTGACCGCGCGGGCAAATCCCTGACCAGCGGACGCCGGGGTGGGGATTCCCCTACCCCTACCGCGGGGGAACCCCTCCGACAACCGGCGGGGGCTCCCCCCGGGGTCGGAGGGTCTGTCCCACCGACTCGCGCGGCCGGAAGCGCGAAGCTTTCCCCACCGGAGCAACACGGGAAAAGGGGAAGCCTCGATGTCCACTTTCGACAGCATCGTCCGCAGCCACAGCGCCGGTCTGCTGGCCTACGCCACCCGCCTCACCGGCGGCGACCGCCACCGCGCCGAGGACGTCGTGCAGGAGACCTGGGTGCGGGCGTGGCGCCACCAGGACCGCCTCACCGAGGACCGCGGCTCCGTCCGCGGCTGGCTGAACCGGGTGGCGCACAACATCGCCGTCGACCAGCACCGGGCCCGCGCGTCCCGCCCGACCGAGGTCGAGATGCCCGAGGGCGACCCCACCAGCACCCCGGAGCCGACCGACGCGGTGCTGGACCGCCTGGTGGTGGAGGACGTGCTGGAGGCGCTGCCCAGCGCCCACCGCCGCACCCTGGTCGAGGTCTACTTCGCCGACCGCACCGCCGCGGGCGCGGCCGTGGTCCTGAAGGTCCCCGTCGGCACGGTCAAGAGCCGGGTGCACAACGCCCTGCGGACCCTGCGCACCAGCATCCCCGCCCAGGAAGCCGCCTGAGCACCCGTCCCGAACACGACCTCCGGACACAATTCACCCGTTAGTGGACCGTCCTCGCGGGTGGGCGGTCGGGTTGGCGGTACCGATCACTCACTCGAATGGTGGATACTCGTTGATGATCATGCAACGGGAGGGGTGACGATCGGGTGTGACCTGCACTCCATCACGGCGTCGCGATGACCGGTTGTCGGACTCAGGGATGTGGTTGCGGTGAACGGCGGGGCAGGCCATACCGACGACGGGGTCCTGCGGGACGTGAACCGCATTCGGGCGGCGGTCGATCGCCACCGCGCGCCCGAGGAGGAGACCGGATCTCCTGTCCCGGACGCCCGAGAGGCTCGCCGGTGGTTGGAAGGGCACCTCGACCCGGTCCTGGGCCTCGTCGAGGACACCGTCGGCGGTGGGGACGTGGAGGCCGCGGCGGTGTTGCTGGCACGGGTGTGGTCCGCCGTTCCCCTGGTGCCGGTGGAGCAGACCTGGCTGGACCGGCTCCGCGACTGCGGGGCGCGCTTGGCCGAGGGGCACCCGGGGTCGCCCGCCGTCGCGGAGTCGTTCCGCCGGAGCGCCGCCGTGCTGTTCGAGCGTGGGGAGTACCGCGCCGCCGAGGTGGACGGCATGCGCGAGTTGGCGGTGTGGCGGCGGCTCGACGACCTCGACGGTCTCGACGGGGCGCTGCGGTCGCTGAGCGCCACGTTCCGACGGCGCGGCAGGCTGCACCGGGTCATCGACTGCGCCGACGAGGCGTTGGCCGCACACCTGCGCCACGGCCACCCGCGCGGGATCGCCCGGGCCCTGTGCGACCTGGGGGCGATCATGCTGGAGGTGGGCAGCGTGGACGCGGCCGTGGACTACCTCAAACGCGCCGGGCAGGCCTACGACGGGGTGGCTGACGCCACCGCGGAGGAGGTGGCGGCGCACGCGGTGCTGCTGGGCAGGGCGCTGTGGTCGTCCGGGTCGGAGATCAACGCCCGACGGCAGTTCAGGCGAGCCCGAGCGTTGCTGGTCGACGCAGGCGCCGACGCAGCCGAGGTCCACCGGGTGGACGGGTTGGTCGACCTGCCCGGCGGAGCGGACCTGCCCGACCACGACCCGGGTGGCGCGTGAGGGAACGGTCAGCCCTCGAAGTTCAGGCTCAGCAGGTCCAGTACCGGTTCGCACAGGAACACCTGCCTGTACGAGCGGGACTCCCACCTGGTCAGGATGCCGAGGTCGCACAGGCGCTGGGTGGCGTTGGTGGCGGCCTTGAGGGTGATGCCGTAGTGCTCGCGCAGCGCGGCGTGGCTGGTGACGGGGAACCCGACCAGCCTCCTGACCACATCCGCCGCGACACCCTGCCGCGTCCCGGATCCGCTCAACCGGGCGGTGAACGCCGCCGCTGTGTCCTCCAGCGCCGCGATCAGGCGTAGTTGCGCCCGAGCCTGGTCGCGCAGGGCCGTGAGGTAGAACTCCACCCAGTGGTGGATGAGCCGGGTGTCCACCACGGCCCTGATCCGTTCCTGGTAGTCGTCGAGGTTGTCGTCCAACCACACCGACAGCGGCAGGATCTGGTCGCCGAGCAGCCCGCTGCGCACGAGTTCGACCATGCTGAAGGAGCGGGCCACGTGCCCGTTGGCGGCGGGGAACGGTTGCACCACCTCGATCTGGAAGTGGGCGATGCCCATCTTGACGCTGCGCGGCTGGTCGCTCCGGTCGCGGACCCAGGTCGACCACTGCTCCAGCAGCGCGGGCAGGTGCGCGCCCACGGCGGTCAGCAGGTAGGCCTGCTCGGGGCTGCGCCCCAGCCAACCGTGTTCCTTGCGCAGCATCTCCTCGACCGGGTGGGCGGGCCGACCGGTCATGATCGCGCTCATCTCGGCCAGCACCCGACCGTCCACGGGCGCCCCCTCCCGAACCCGGCGCAGGCCGTGGTCGTAGGCCATCAGGAACGGGGCGATCCGCCGCGAGGCGTCGCTCTCGTCGGCACCGTCGGCGGCGACGTCCTCCGGCGAGCGCCCCGACGACGCGAACAGGTCCGCGACGAAGGCGCGGCGCAACCCCACCATCTTCCCGGCGAGACCCGCTGAACTCTGGGCGTCCCGGACCTGGGTGGCCCGGACCAGGCCGTCGCGCACCCCCAGCCGGTTCGCCGCCTCGTCCAACCTCCCCAACCAGTGCTCGGTCTCTGCGGCCAGGCGGTAGGTGGCGACGGGCAGCACGAGGTCCGAGGGCAACGGGTGGGGCAGGTGGGCGCCTTCCTCGCGGAGCGCGTCGGGAATACCGGGGATAGGGGGAATCGGCACCCACTGCCCAGGGGGCAGGCTGCGTCTCATGGCACGAGACTGGCACAAGGTGTAGCCAAAGCCAAGCAACTACAGATTGTTCGATTCTGGTTGGCGCGAATGGATTCGGCCATTGGGGTGATGCGGGGCCGGGGCTCGATCTGTCCATTGTAGAAAGTCGACGAGAAGGCGAAATCGCACTTCACCCACTGGGAAATCCGATCAGCCACCCCACCGGCAATCGCGGTCGCGCTCGGCGGAGACCGGAGGGTGGCCGGAAAATGCCGAAACACCATCACCGGTGTTTACAGCGAGTAGACATGGCTTCGCCGAAGTCCCTCTTTCGAGATCATCCCGACCCACCCATTCGTGGCGAAGTCTGGCGCGCAGCTCAATCCCTCGGTCAGTCGCCCGCCACGCCGTCCGGTCCGCGCCGGGGGCGGCGACCTCGGAGGCGCCGGATCACGGCGGGCAGCCACGGCGCGGCGGCGAGGACGACCAGCAGCGACACCAACGGCAGCCACCACACGGACGAGACGGTCGCCGGGGGCGCGGGCGGGGTGGGGACCACCCAGAGCCGCGCGGTCTTGGACCACGCCAGGAACGCGTCACCGATCGGGAGCAGGCCGAACCCGTAGCGCTTGCTCCACGGCGTCCCGACCGGCACACCGACCAACTCGGCGTAGGCGGCCACCGCTGCGGCCAGCCGGTCGTCCCCGTGGACCTGGGCGGCGCCGATGGTGACCACGGTCGCCGACAGGCTGATGCCCAGGGGGAGCGGGCCGGAGTCGACGTCCGCCGGGCCGTCCAGACCGGTGGGGTACTCCCGGACGGCGGGGCCGAGCCCCAGCGGCGAGACCACGAACCGGTCGCGGAAGCGCAGGTACTGCTCGCGGGCGAAGGCCGGGTCGATCTCGGGCAGGAAGCGGTTGATCATGCTCTGCGAGGTGCCGCGGGCGACCTCGGCGGGGGTGCCGTCGGTGGGGTCGGCCCGGTGCGGGAGCAGCCCGGTGCGCGGGTCGAGCCGCTGCCGGACCTCGCGCAGCCACCGCTCGGCGGTCCCGGCGAACCGCGGCGGCAGCAGGGTGTCGTGCAACCGCAGCGACGCCACCGCCACCGTCGAGTCCACCGGCCACGCCTGCCCCGGGTACGCGGTGAGGTACGGCGTCGGCGAGGCGTCGAAGGCCGCGCCCAGGGCGGCGGAGTCCTCGGCGAAGCGGCGCACCTCGGCCGGGTCGCGCCGTTCGGCGGGCTCCAGGCCCAGCACCCCGCCGCGCAGCCAGTTGGTCCAGCCGCGGAAGAAGACCCCGTGCGCCGGGGTCAGGTCCGCGCTGAACGGCGCCCGCCCGGCGGGCGAGTCCAGTCGCGCCAGGGCGAAGCGGGCCTCCCGCAACGCCGTCGAGCGCTCGCCGACCGGCTCCCGCATCCCCAGCTCGACCCAGCTCAGGCCGTAGAGGGCGTGCAGGAAGAAGTACCCCTCCGGGAACAGGCGCTGGGCGTCCCCCCCCCCC